>NZ_JBYTCE010000006.1:0-273637 GCF_058789975.1 Paenibacillus sp. FW104-T2
TTGTATTATCATTTTTAAATTTCGTATTCTTAGAAACAATTTTATGAATTGTACTTATAGCAGGTGAGCTAAAAACTTTCTTTTTATTGGATTTCCCCATATAATTCCTCAACCTGCTAAATGATTTAATACCATCACTAACTATATTTTCAAACAAACTAGATCACCTCCATTGGCCTTTATTCTTCTAGAGCACCTTCTAATTCCTCTTCCGAGAACGCAATCAACAGCGAGCGTTCCCCGCGTGGTAAAGCCCAAAACTCTCCGGGACGAAGATGGTGACGAACCCACATGTGATACAGGAACGTGGTCATCCCGCCGGAGTGAATCAGTTTTTTAGGTCTTCAATCTCCACACCGAAGCCGGATAGCTCCAGCACCTTGTCGCCTACGGCATCCAGTTCACCCGCAAGTAGCATGCGACGAACTGCCTGTTCTCCACCGGACAGCTTCATGCGACCTGTGATACGGTTATCTCCCCATCCGGACAGTTCCAGACCGCGGACATTCATTTTCACCGTGGCTTCGGAGATCAGTAGCGCGTTAAAGGTTTCGGTATCTACCTTCTCCTCGGTACGACCCTTGGTTGTTTTACGGATGGTACAGCGTTCGCGAATCTGATCCACTTTGGAGGAGGTCAGTCCACGCAGGGTCAACAGCAGATCCAGGCGCTGAATGCGCACATTTTCTTCCGGCAAACGTTCTGCTGCTTCAAACAGCTGATCCAGAATCTGTTCTTCGGACATGTTTTCATTCATACTCATAGGGCACAATCTCCTTCTCATTTCACAATTGGGGTATTACATCACTACATCTCAACAATCAGGGACAACAAATAGACCGAGAGTTCTCAGCCTGCATGTGTGCCCCTATTTTGTTAAGTCACTTGTTCATATGCTTGATCAGACAAATTTCATTATGGATTCAGTCCTGATCTTAATTGGCAACAATCGGATTCAACAGTTCAAACCCTTCAAACGTAAAGCCCGTTTCCTCCGGTACTTCCTCACCCGCTGTCCAGTTTGCGAGCTGGATTTTGTCCACCATGCAGCCCTTCAGCAGAACACTCTCATGTCCATAGGACTCTGGATCGTCGAGCTTCGAGATGATTTGGAACTTGGTGAACCCGCGCTGGATCATGTCCGAAGTAACTTTGTAACCTGTCATTGTGCCTGTTCCTTTTTTCGCGCCATTTTTGTGAACTTTCCAGTCATTGCCGACCAGATTCAGCTCACGTTTTTCAATTTCCACACTAGCTTCCAGCTTGTTAATATTCGTCTGCCACACCCCATCCATATGCAGCTGACCATGGGTACCGAGAATAACTCTTGATGCATCCAACATGTACAATTCCTCCTTGGGATCTTTTCAAATGTATATAAGTTGAACAAATGGTTCGAAATCCTGAATCTGACTAATAACTAAGCAAAGCTCTCGTCCCGCTCTTCTACACTACTTATTGCACGTAAAATGTACCAAACAACTGCTCCATCACATCGGTCAGCTTCACATTCCACTGCAGGAACACCTGATCTGCCTCCGGTTTCAGGATCGGGGCTGCGCCATAATAGGCTGGGTCGAGAATGACATCATATCCCTCAGCCTCAATCACATTGCTCTGTGCGAGCAGCGCAAGATAGGCCTTCATTGCACCGATCAGCGCCTGGCGCCCCTCTTCGGTATTGTTTACTTTCCCGATATACGTATCTTCCGCAGAACGCTGCAAGTCTGTGTTAATCGCATCCATCACACGAATGGAACGGATTTTTTTCCATGCGTTATTTTGTCCGGCAGCAGGCGTCACGAGTGTATTTACACCGCGAAGCGCCTTTACCTGGCGGCCATCATGGAAGAAAATAAATACGCCATTCTGTACTGCCTGCTCCTGTTCCGCACGAGTCCAGCGACGTGTGACGTCATCGAACGGTGAAGGAGCGTACGTTGTCGATTCATTCAGACGTTGTCCAGCGATGAGACCCGCGACATAAGCGGATGTTTCCGCCGAACTGTAGTACGCATCCCCTAGACGCACACCGGTACCCACATTGATCACACCTTCGTGATTCAAAGTCAGTGAACGGGCGGCTGCCTTCTGTGCAGCGGTTGCAGACGTATCATCTGCAATGGAACCGCCAAATACGGCCATCACCGGTTTTCCTTCGCTGCGTACACGTTTCACCCAGGCCGCGAAGCTTGCCAACATTGGTACATCCGCCGCATGATCCAGTGCCAATACGTCGAATTGCTCGCCTTCCAGTGCACCCTGAACCGCAATATATTCCGCGTTGGTCAGGTCATCATTACCGCTGGCACCACCTTTGAAAGCCGCACCCGACACGGTGGCAACGACACCCGTACCATCGCCAATCGCCTGAGCCGTTACCCACTCATTGCGCTCGTCCTCATTCATCTGTTTGGCTAGAGATGCTGCCGAGATATCCGCGGTCAGGAGTGCATACAGCATCCGGTTGCCTTCAAACAGACGCACTTCATGCTTCGTGTTATCAATTACACCCGGCTGAATGGTGACATAGAATCCGTTCGCACGATCTCCCGGATACTTGGCATCCAACTGTAATACGTCCGCATCGCTGCTGTCCTTCAACGTTAGACTGGCTGCTTTTGCCGTGGCTCCCGCTACCCGATAGGCGAGCAGCTTTTTCGGACCACCCAGCAGAGCGAGCTTCAAAGAAGTATACGCTGTCCCATTATCCAGCGCATGTGCGGAGAAAATACGTTCAATCGCCGCTTCGCTTCCGACTTCTACGAAGGTTCCCACTGGACCCCAGTTCGCCTTGACCGGAACGACAACCGTTCCCCGATTGCCAGCCTGAATGGCTGAAGATGCTGCCGCCTGAAAATTCATATATAAGCCCGGAAGGACCGGACGATTCGTTTGCTCCCATGTTCCGCCTGCCATTATCCCTTCACCTTCGCTTTCATAAATTGGTTGATTCTTACTTGCGTTTCCTCAATGGAAAACGTCTGCTCCGCTGCTTCGTACAGCGCACCATGCAGCACCTCTGCCTTAACGGCAAAGAGGGCTTCCGCATGATTCATCAGTTCCGCCCGCGTATATTGCGGGTCAGGCTGTTTGCTTTTTTTCACGGTGCTTGCCATTGCCACTTCACCTCATCTTTAAATTACGGATACTTTTCCAACCTAGGGACAATTCCTTGCCATTCCTGACTATTCGATTCCCTTACTGTGATGAATCTCGCGGATCAACGGCACATCCGTCCCCGGACGACGAATTCGCTGCTGCAGGGTCAGACGAATCTGCCCGTTCAGGTAGGCATCTGCCTGCAAATCAGCTGAAACCTCCTCCACCGTCAGGTACCGGGTATCCTCTGTATTTGCCAGAGCAATACGGGTCTGTACAGCCAGTTGTTCGACCAGACGTGTAACGGTATGACGGGTGACCCCTTCACCTGCAGCAACGATATGTCCCGTCCACTGCTTTCGCATCTCCAGCGCCGAAGTGCCCGCTGCAGCTGAGCTGTAACCCGTCAATCTCCACAGCACGGAAGGCGTCTCATAACCTCCGGGCCAGACGTCACCATACACGGACCATTCGGAACCAAGCGCTGACTGTGTCCAGTCCTGAAGCGCAGCCATCCAGGAATCCGGTGTACCTGGAACAACATGGTCATCGGTGGATTCAGGAATATACATCCCGAACCGCAGACTTCGTGTCATCATACCTGATCCGGCGTCCACCCGGTCGCAGTCAGATGAACCGAAATAGATACAGGTAAACGCTGCACCCTTCTCGTCCTCCAGCCGTACCTGATGAAGTCCTTTTACCAGCTCCGCGGACCAGGTTTCCAGCTGCTCTGCTCCTCCATCTTCCGGGCGAACGTACGGAGAGATTTTAATAATTCGTCGGTACCCCGCCCAAGCAGACTTGGGTACTTCTTCAGCAAAAGCAACGACCGCACAAGGCCCTGTTAGAGCCTCACCCTGTGCAGGCACATCCAGCACCCGGCCTTCCCATGCCGGAACGAGTGCTGCAAGCTTTTGCTTCAGCGTCTGTCTAACAGCCACACTCATTTGATTTGCCCCTATAGCTGTAACGTTTGTTTTACTTTGGATAGACACATTCATTTCGCCCCCTTCAGCTGCACTCTTGTCATCTGCTCGCATGATGCAGATGCCATGCGGCAGCGCCGGACTCCCCCTTGTTCTCAGTGACTGAGTAAATGATAAATACCGAGATCAATGGCCGGACACGAATCACCGCATCAAAAAGACCGGCCTCTTGGCCGATCTGTACATAAGCGTATGAGCTTTCGGTGTGTGTCCGTTTGCGATTGATCCGATAATACAATCTTACACCCTTTTCTTCTTAGTGCGGACGGTGAATCGGATGACTTCAGTGTGGTTTAAGGCGTGTCTTCGGCGGAAAAAAGACGAGTCCTCGTTTCTCAGGTTATAAGATGAACTGAAACATTTACACGAGAACAAAGAGTGCAGAATCAGTCTGGAGAAGCAGAGCGGTCGCGTTTATCACCGAATTTTTCCCTTCAGAGAAGAGAATCACAAAAATCCGGGGATAACAGTGATCGTAAGATGATTCTGCAATCGTAACGGTTTAGTGTAAAGTTTATAGGTTCACATTATCTCAACGTAACTTGCGGACTCAATGTAATTTCAAATGCACGTCCCCAGATGAAATCCGGATTTGCATAGTCGAGTACAGCATGGCAATATTTCGCATACAACACATCGCAGTTGCGGATTTGGTTGATCGCCACATTACCTTGAGCAAAGGCCGTTTTGCTTGCGAGACCCGCGGTGTACGTCTGCATCAGATCCCGAAGCAGCGTCTGCAGGTGAGCATAATCTTCCTCGGAATTGAACAGCACCATATTCTGGTCCGCAAGGGTAGCCACATTGGTATAGAGCGCGTGTGCTCTGGAGTACGTGCGGATATCCGCGATCGCTACAGCTTTATAGTAGTAATCTTTCAGGAACCGTTTGAACAGCAATGATCCATGCGCATCAACAGCATCGTGAAGAGCAGAAGCGCGCTTTTCTGTGGTAACAAAAGCATATCGGGATTGTCCCATGCCTACGGCAAGGCCAATCTTGTTCCCCGGTGTATTCCAGGCGCTATAACCCAGAACCCGGCCGGTATATGGACTGTTCAGCAGCGCTTCCGCTACATCCACATTCGCTGGTCCTTTTCCGACAAAATCAATCAGCACCGCCGGCAATCCTTGCTCACTAATACTCGTCAGCCGTTCAACCGCGGCTTGGACCTGATCCAGCGCCGTAATCGCAATAATCTCGATATCCACACCTGGCTTTGGTCCCGGCTTTCCTGAAGGCCCGTTGGTCATGCGATCCAGTTCCGAGGACATGTCAAGCGAAGTGGTTCCCTCAGCATCTCCTGGGTAAGCCGCATCTGCTACCAGCACCCCGCCTACAATATCAATGTGACGAGCTACATTCTCGTGAACGTCCATATATTCATAGGTATTAATAATTGTGGAGCCGTGAGGGCCGTAATAATTCACAGCGTAGCGTGTTTTCGCGCCGCCTCGCAGCAGCTGATTCGCCATCCGCGCCACAAGGGCATGACCGAGACCGTCCGCGTCCGGAAGGATGATGGCCCGTTCGGGATTTTGTCCGTCAGTTCCCCCCAGCCATTCGTTAATTCGTGCTTCAACATAGTTAATCTCGTTAATCTGAACCCCCTGTGTATTTGCATCGTCGACACCTACAGCGAGGAAATCAATGTACCCTTTGCGGGCCAGCTGATCCAGAATGTATAGGTTTGTTTTGAACTTGTGCTGTCTGGTGTTGTAGTATTGCTCTTTATTGAAAAAAGTCGTTTCACCATACTCCGCACCATCTGGCGACAGGTTGTAGCCGTTAATAATGTCCTCAAACTCGGTATAGACCTGACGCGGCTGCTGCATGAGTGCACGGGACTCGTTGTAGGCGTCGAGCGCAAGACCGTCTGCAAATGAAGTGGTCGCCAGCCGCATTACCGTATCCATGACATACACCGGTTTACGCGGATATTTCTCCTTGATCACTTGAATCACATTGAGCAGACGCGTCGTTTCTTCATCGTAGTAAGGATAAGCGTCTCCCCCGTCTTCCCGTAGCTGACGACTGCCAATCAAACCGCCATAGGCCAGCATATCAGATGAGATAATGAATCCATCGACTTGGGCAGCATGCTGCAGAATAAACGTATAGATATTGGTCGGAATACCATACGTAGGTGCAGATGTGCCGAGCAGTGTTGTGCCTTCTGTCGTTTTTTCCGCATCGAGTCGGTTTTGAATATCACCCAGGTTCGGCGTAACGATATGGATGCCTGCTGCCTTCCCTTGAACAATGACGTCATCCAAGTTAGCTGGGCGGTCATCCAGTGGAACATACAATACGGTTTTCATATCACGTAACCTCCTGTTTATTAAATTCAGTCTTACATAAGTACCCGATTAGAGCAGGCTCACCATCACCGCATCAAAAAACCGGCCCCCAGGCCGGCTGTACATTAGCGTATGTGCTATCGGCTGTGTCCCTTGCTGCTAATCCGATAATACAATCTTACACCCTTTTTCCGGCTCTGCTGACGGTGAAAGGTACGGTTTCCGTCTGATTGTCGTCGCCCTCCGGGAGGTGAAAAGTCGGTTCCAAGTAATCTCTGTTACGATCATCAAACTTTATGCTTATATTGTACGTTTAGTACATATAAACAAGACCGTGAAAAGGATGGATATTATGAAAACATCGGATTGGTTCTATTTGTGGATAGCCATCCCCTGTTATATGGCAGGACCCGTTATGTACACCATGACGATGTACATTCTCTATCAGGAAACGAACGTATTGACCGTCCCCCTTCTTGGATGGACTGCTGCAACATTTTCGTCCGTTGTTATACTGTTTTATTTGCTTACAGTTATCCTCTTACGTGTGCTGAAGATCTATTTCTTTTGGCTGCAAACCCTGCTCTATATGCTCCTATCCCTCATCCCCGTGTATATGACTGCTGTTCTTATGGGTTCAGGAACTTCCCGGCTGCCAGGACTTTCCTTTCCGTTTACACCTGAAGGCATCCCATTATTAGTGTTCTGGGAAAGTATCTCAGTTATGAGTTCCTGGGGTGTCTGGGCTGCTCACAAACCTTCCATTAAACGTCCCTTCCTACTCTTCTCCGGTGTCTTTCTTATCCTGTTTATCCTTGAATTCTAGCCTCGTTAAAACCAAAAAAGAGCACCGCCATTTCAGGCAGTGCTCTTCATCATTTATATGTTTGCCATCGTTCACTATGCATCCTTTAATGCCATGAGCGAGCGTCTTTTAACATTTTATATTTAAGCAATAATATACCGGAAATTCTCCCAGCTCTCCGGGAACGAATTCCCGTTTCTTGTATGATGATAGAAGCTGAACGGAAATTTGAACACATGGCCTGCGTTCCAATCGCGGGATCGACGGTCGGTGTGCCAGTATTCCAGCTCGTGCGGCAGAGCCGTCGAACGTTCGGCAGGAACCAGCGGCAGCACGTCAACCGGAGATTGCAATGTCCACTGTCCATCTTCACTCACCGCTTCCCGGCTCAATCGTAGGGCCTTTATCATCGTCAGAAACGGTGGGATTCCTTTGTGGAACAGTGCCGGATAACCCAGCTCATGCAAGATATTGAGTGCATGGCCGTAGGTCAGCATATGACCGATCAGATCATGATGGGACTCGGCCTGATAGATCGCCGGGAAAGCCCCTAGCTCATCCAGAATCAACCGGGACAGCTGCTCCGGTCCTTCAATACGAGGAAATTCATCCGTATCATCTATCTTCAGACTGCGGATTTCCTTAACCGTTGTGTTCAGCCACGATCTGCCCGGTATGGTCTTCTCAAATGAATCGATTAGCTCCACCATCCGTTCGATATCCTGCTCAGTGCCCCAGCCATCCAGCTCGCGAATGGCTTTCAGCGTAAGGGCGCCATAGATTGCTTGGTGTCCAACCCAGTGAAGTTCTCCAATCGTACGATCCAGCGCTTCTGTGATCCGCGCCTCGGCTTCTTCCCGTTCGAGTATTTCACCATGGGCAGATTGTGGCTTCTGATCTACTCCGTGTTTGCGAAGCATGGCTTTCGCCTCTGCGGTAACGCTGCCTGCCGCAAGGGAAGACAGACGATTTTCCCGAACCCAGAAATAAGCGGCTATTGCTCCTGCTCCATAGTGGGCATGCCAGAGGTCACCTGTGCGCTCCCGACTCGAAACGATGACCCTCAGACCCTCTTCCAACAAACGTCGATCCATAACGTCATCACTCCTTCACCGAATTTAAATGTATTACACCATGTTTACATTGTGTTTACTTCTATAAAATGAATCAAATCGTGCATATATGCCCGTTTCGCTTCCCAGATTCAATCATTTACCCAAACTGTAGTCTGCCGACACCTTGTACGACAACTTCGAGCGGGAATCGTTGTGCTTTTTGCTCCGAGAAGAACCAGATCCGTTCCTTTTTCACGACAATAAACAGACCATTCACGTCTCCGATCGGGGCAAAGGTTTCACTTATCGCTGCCCATTGGTTTAAGCCCATTTGCTCCAATTCTCCTACCGTGGACAATACGTCCTCTGATACAAGCCCCACCTCGCACACTTGCAGCAGATCGTCCGCCGAGAAAGGACGTTCACTCTTATGATGGGTATTGTGATGAGCAATCAGCTCCAGAATGTTACCAGCGGGATCCTCGAAATAGAGCGAATGGGAATTCCAGTTCTCTGAAAAGGTTTCATCCTCTCCATCCTGCGTACTGAGCTCTACCCGTGCCGCTGCCCAGGCTTTGGCCTCCTGAAAACGATTCTTAGGAATCATCCAGGCAAAGTGATAGAAGGGCTCGTGCTCCATTTCACTGTGTAAAAATATCATTTTTGTGCATCCGATCTGCAATGTGAATGAAGAATCGGAGTCATCGGCCACTTTCAGTCCGAGCGTATCTCTATAGAAATGTTTAATCTCAGCCAAACGAGTGGTGTGCAGCTTCACTTCTTTAAATAGCATCTGACTGCCTCCTCTCGATCACGCCCGTCCGTGCAGCTTCTCCCATGTACTCCATGGCACCATACCCAGCTCCGGCTTCGCTTCATCCGGAAGCATGGATATGAATTCAAGAGAATGACCATCCGGGTCCGTGAAATATACCGATACAGCCGGCATCCAGCCGAATACATACAGCTCACCGATATCATCATCAAGGAAGTTGTGCGTCGTAATCCCTTTACCCTCAAGATATGTGACAGCATGCTTCATGTCCTCCAGCGATACGTGAAAGGCAAAATGCTGCCGCTGCACCAGCTCCGGTTCTTTTTCCCACAGCCCCAGCATGGCATTCCCCGCTCCACCAATCCAGTAAAATGAGTTACCGCGATCCTTCTGCCCATAAGCATGCGGCAAACCGAGAATCTGTTCATAAAAGTGATGTGATCTCTCCAGATTCGTGACGTTCAGATGTGTTTCAAATATGCCTTTAATCATGTTCATTACCTCTTTCTCAGCTTTCGGATGATTTCCGTGCAGATGTCAATGTCTGGGCCAGGCTCAGGAACGAACCAATCACTCGCTGAATCCGATCCTCGATGTCCTGGCTGCCTTCATATTCCTCATATCCGTCAAAGGTTGCTTCAAACCGCCTGCGCTGCGCACCCCCAATGGAGATCCATTCCTGTGCATTAATCCCGTGCAGATTGCGAACGATGGCCTGCAGCTGCAAAAGAGAACTAACCCCCACCGCTCCTCCCGCTGAGCTGATCGACAAGACCGGTTTGCCACTAAAGTGAGCCTGGCTCAGATGATCCAGCGCATTTTTGAGCACCCCGCTGATGCTGCCGTGATACTCTGGCGTTGATAAAATAATGGCGTCCGCCGCGAGCATGCGCGAGTTGAGTTCTGCCAGGTTGTGATCCTCTGCCTGCTTCTCATCCGGTGCGTAGAATGGAACGGGTGTCTGATACAGATCAAACAGGCTCGCCTCATGACCCTGGTTGCGCATGACTTCGACCGCATATTCCCCCAAACGTGTACTGGTTGCATTCTTTCGGTTGCTTCCTGCCAATACGATGATCTTCATCTATGTCACGCTCCTCCCTTTTTTGGGTTGGTATTCCATGATCAACCTTCATCTCTTCTGTCTCTATCTTACCTTGCTTCTTCTTCCATATCGTCAGCAGATAGACTTAACTTGCAGCACAAAAAAACCCAACCTTTCGGTTGAGTTTCTACGACTTTAGGCTGAGAAGGGGATCGAATCAATCAGACCCAGCCGTTCTTCACGGCATGGATGGCTGCTTGCGTACGATCGGCCAATCCCAATTTATCCAGCAGATGACTGACATGTGTTTTTACCGTTTTCTCTGTTATTACGAGCTGAACCGCAATCTCCTTGTTGCTGAGTCCCTGTGCAATAAGGGCCAAGACCTCTTGCTCGCGGCGGGTCAGCGCATCCAGACTCGGCGAAGTTTCTTCGCTTTGTAAAGGTAAAGGCTGCTTAAGCTTCTCATAATTCTGAACTTTCCCGTGTGCTGCTGAATCTGTGCGTACAGTATCCTGCGCTTTTAATGGTATGTCAGATGAAGCCATCACATGCATTAACTGACCAGCCGCGGCAGGATGAAGCTGGGCCTGTCCTGCATGCACATTCCTTATCGCAACGGCAAGATCCTCGGGTTCAATATCCTTCATCAGATACCCTTTGACCCCAGCCCGCACGGCAGGTATAACGTGATCCTGATCCGAAAACGACGTAAGCACAATAACGCGAATTCCAGGCAAAAGCGTACGCAGGCGTCTGGCGGTTTCGATCCCGTCCAGCACAGGCATATGCAGATCCATGAGCACCACATCGGGCTGCAGCTTCTCTGCCTGTTCAATCGCCTCCTGCCCATTGGAGGCTTCCCCTACCACTTTCATATCCGTCTGTGTGGACAAAAACACGTGAAGTCCACGTCTTACCATGGCATGATCATCTGCGAGCAAAATTGTAATCGGCATGCTGTCTCCCCCTGACATTAACCCAATTCGGACGGGAGTGGAATAACTACCGTTACCGATGTTCCCGTACGGGATGAACTTATAAGCTCCAGCTTGCCTCCCAGCGACTGCGCCCGCTCTTTCATAATGGACAGACCGAGCGAACGGGCAGGCAGGGGTTGCTTTCTTTTGGCTCCACCTTTTCCCCGATCCTTAACAATAAACACGGCTTCGGTATCCCCTAGCTGGAGAGTAATATCTGCCGCTGTAACTTCCGCATGTTTGCGTACATTATTCAGGGCTTCCTGTCCAATTCGCCATAACCCCTCTTCTATACTGCGAGGCAGGCTGCGCATGCCGGTTCGGTTGACGACGACCTGCAGCCCCTGGCTCGTACCATACTCCTGCAGTGCACTTAGCAGACCGGATTCGAGTCCGGCGGGACGAAGCTGCATGATCAGCGCTCGCATTTCCTTCAGAGCTTCTTGGGATAACGAACGGATATCTCTCATGGCTTCAGCTGCCGTACCGGACAACATGCTCTCTGCTCCCTTGGCGGTCAACGAGAGCGAGAACAATATTTGGTTTACCGAATCATGCAGATCCCGAGCCAATCGGTTTCGCTCCTCCAGACGGGTTAATTCACGGCTCTTCTCGACGAGTCTCAGACTTTCCCAAGAAGCTGTAATATGTTCTGCCAGCGCATCCATAACCTCGCGGTCTGACAGAAGATAATCCACTTCTGAACCAAGCTGGGCGACCAGCACGGCTGTTTCCCCGGGAGGGCTGAGTGGTATGGCAGCAGCCAGACCTGACGACATAACGGAATCAGGAGGCCTTGTGCCGCAAACCTGAGACAATTCTACCATCTCGGCTGCTGACAATATTTCGGCGCGATGTGATTGAATCACACGTTGTAGTAGGCGATCCGTCTCCGGCGGTATCTCGCTAACTAGCACTGAGTCTTCCAAGGCACTGGCATGCGCCGTTTGTATGCTTAGAGTTCCATTTTTTTGAGCTATCAGAGCGACAAATGGCCATTCGTAATGCTGTCCAAGCAGCTTGACCACCGTCCTGGCCATATCGTCAGCATTGCTGCACTCGTTCAGTTCCAGCCCCAGCGCTCTGCTGAACTCCCCCAGCCTGGCATACTGATCCGCTCTTCTCTGCTCACCGCGATATAATCGCATGCGCTCCATGGCACTTCCAATTTGATAGGCTACGGCCTGCAGAAGCGCCAGCTCCCCTTCACTAAAATGCTCTTTGCCTGGTGCGGCAACGTTGAGCAATCCTATCATTTTCTCACCCGATCGCAGCGGAACCGTTGCATGATGGGTGATGTCACGCGTATCTCCCACTGATGCTCCGTGGCATCCTCAAGCCGTTTGCAGTTAATAATGTTGACGGCATTATCGAGTCTACCATCCCGGAAACGGTTTACACACCAGCATGCTCCACAGCGCATGGGCTCCTTGTCTTGATGAAGCAGAGCCGGTGGCAGGTTATAGTCCGATACACATGAATATTCTCCGCCCTCACGAATGAGAAACACCCAGCCTGTCGTAAGTCCCGTCAGCTCCAGCAGCTTGCCTACTACCGTATCCAGCATCGGGCTCAGATCATTGGATGTGTTCAGCGTCTCCGCAATGGTTTTCAGCGTGTACATTTCCTGCATTCCGGAATCTTGCGGCATGCGGATTTCTCTCCTTTGTTCCATCGAAGTGTTGTTGTTTCATTATTGTATACAATCATTTCAGGAGTTTAAAGGACGAACTTCCAATCGTTTTAACCGAGCTTTTGGCGGCTCTTGCGGGATATGGACAGCGGCTCCACATTGATCAGTCCCCGATCGGATAAGGCAAGGGCCATTTTATAGAAGGCACGGGTTCTGATTTTGGTATACGTATCCTTGCTCACAGGCGGATCAAATACATGGTTGTACACCTTGTAATCAAACACGTCATCATCTTTCAGGTACCGTTCACAAACCAGTATCCGTTCCTTCTCACTCAGACGAGACACGATATAATCAATTGTATCGCAATACGCCTGACGTGCACGCTGTACATCCACATTGTAGATCGCCGTTCTGGCGGTTGAATCCCCTGTGACATTAGTAGGCCCATGGAAACGCTCCGTGTAACTCGCCGTGACCATGACCTCACGTTCTTCAAAGGCAATCGTTTTATAAATTCGGTATTTCTCCAGCGCAGCCTCCACGGCCGTTTGCGTTTTGCGTCGATCCAGTTCAGGCAGCAATAATTCCATATTCATTCTCCTCCTTAAGGGTTTGGTCTAAAATGAAACACGCTAAGCTTCACTTCTTTTATGAGTGTTATACAGTCTTCTCAGAGAAATAACGTCCATTGTCCAGGTCTCTTGCGTTGCCTTTTGGAATCACTTCCGATGAGCTTCATACCTCGAGACTTCCGGTTTCCAGTGCATACAAATCGTTCAAATTTAAGGTCATGTTCGTATTTTGTTCGTATTTCTATTTGAGGATACCACTTATTGGAGATTAGAGTAAACCTTCATTTTGGGTCATTTTGACGATAAAATAAAACCTTCGCTCCTATTTTCTATACCTTTTGGCATAATTGTTTCAATTCCCTTTACCTAATGGTATATATACGTTATAGTACAGATAATTACAGATCCCTCGTATGAGAATGAATTTTTATAGCTTAAGATGGTTACCATTTCACCGTTAACGGAGAGGGCAGAAATAACCTGAAGAAGCGTTAGCTGTCACGTTTATCACCGGATTTCTCCCTTTAGAAAAGGGATTAAGGAAATCTGGGGATAACAGTGATCGGAAGGTTGTTCTGCCTGCGGAGTGCCCCGGTGTAAATAGATTTCTTAATCTATCATTCAGTTACTTATACGAATTAAAGGAGTTGGCATGAATTGTGGAGCACGCTTTTGGTCCTTATCTGAAACAACTGCGAGAACAGCAGAGCTATAGCATCAATCAGCTCGCCGAAGCAGCAGGAATCAGCAACTCACAAATTTCACGCATTGAAAATGGAGTCCGCGGTGTTCCGAAACCAGCCACGATCCGCAAATTGGCAGATGCCCTCTCCGTTCCCTATGCCGACATGATGAAACAGGCAGGGTATATTGAAGCAGCAAATGCAGCAAGCGAAGCTCAAGACATTCCCGAATGGGCAACGTACAAAGACCGGCGTGATTTCAAGAAAATGCTCGAGGACGAAGACGATCTGATGTTTGACGGAATTCCCCTGGATGACGAAGACAAAAAACGTATCAAGGATGTGCTCACCGGACTGTTCTGGGAAGCCAAGCAGATGAACAAACGCAAGAAAAACGATGAACCGGACAGCCGCCAATGAGGCATGGAAAGCTGATTACAATGAAGCAGCAGGTGAGATGATATGGACGAGATGGTAACAAAGCTGATTCGAAAACACCGGACCAACTGCCCCTTCAGCATTGCCAGAGCCATTGGAATACAGATCCGTTTCACCAATTTGGGCAAGTCTACCAAAGGGCTGTATTTCCGTAAGCTCCGCCGCAGATTTATTGTCATTCACAGTGAACTTCCGCTGGAATGGCAGCGGTTTGTATGCGCTCATGAACTTGGACACGACCGATTGCACAAAGGCATCAATCGTTTCTTTTTGGAGGAACACTCCTATTTTGCTCCCGGCAAGCTCGAAAGACAGGCCAATCGTTTTGCCATTCAATTATTGACCTCAGGAGTCATGCCGGAACCTGATGAATCCCTGGAGAAATTCTGTTTACGTACAGGACTGCCGCGCGAAGCGCAGCATTTTTTTTACTCGATATAAGAACATACGTTTCATTAATCTGAGTGTTAAACTTTATTTCCCAATCAGTCGATCAGATGTCACTTTCAGGTTACCTATTTTTACGTAAACCACGAGATTTCCTAATCATAGTCTGCTAAAATACAATTTGAGCTGTGCGAGAGCTCAGGCAGATCATATTTTTGGGAGGGTACAGATTCATATGAAAATCTGGAAGACTTACGTTTCACTTCTGCTAACGGCTTGCTTACTGTTTGGCAGTGTAGGAATTGCGGCCGCTGCAACGGATACAACTCCGGGCACGGGTACACACATTACGATTCTACATACGAATGACACACATGCACGTGCAGTTGAAGCTTCGCCTGCAATGGGCTATGCGAAAGTGGCAGGGATTGCTGACCAATACCGCAGCGAGAATCCAAATACCCTTTTGCTTGATGCAGGGGATGCTGTGCATGGTACTACCTTTGCAACACTCGTGAATGGAGAGAGTATCGTCAAAGTCATGAATGAAATGGGCTACCAGGCCATGGTTCCGGGTAACCACGAATTTAACTACGGTTCCAAGCACCTTGTTGAGCTTGCGGATATGATGAATTTCCCAATGATTAGTGCGAACGTGAAGAAAAAAGACGGAACTCGTCTTTTTGATCCCTACCTCATCAAAGAAGTTGACGGTGTCAAAATCGGAATCATCGCCTTGACTACACCTGAAACCATGTACAAAACCAATCCAAAAAATGTTGAAGGTCTTGATATTACTGACCCAGCTGCGGAAGCCAAAATTCTGGTGAGCGAAATCCGCAGCAAAGTGGATGTCGTTGTTGTTCTGGGACACCTTGGACAAGATGCTTCCAGTACAGACACTAGCTTCAAAGTGGTAAAAGAAGTTCCGGGTATTGACGTATTCATCGACGGACACAGCCACACCATTCTGCAGGATGGTCTCGTATCCGACAACGGAACATTGATCGCGAGTGCCGGAGAGTACACCAACTTCGTAGGTGTCATCGATCTGTGGGTAGACGGCGGCAAGGTAACGAAGAAACAAGCTACATTGATTGATGAAACAGAAGCCAAAGATATTAAACCGAATGAGAAAGTAGCAGCACTCGTGAACTCCATTCAAAAAGAACAAGAACCTATTCTTAAAGAAGAAGTGGCCAATACAGCGATCCTGCTTGATGGTAAACGCGAACAAGTCCGTGCTGGCGAGACAAACCTGGGTGACCTGCTCGCAGATGCCCTTCGTGATGTCAGCAATGCAGATATTGCACTTACGAACGGCGGCGGTATCCGTGCTTCCATTGAAAAAGGTATCGTAACCAAAGGCGACATTATCACTGTACTTCCTTTTGGTAATCAGGTTGTAACGCTGGATGTAAAAGGCTCTGATGTTCTGGCAGCCCTTGAAAACGGGGTAGCCTCCTATCCGGAACCAAGCGGTGGTTTCCCGCAAGTATCTGGCATGACGTTCAGTATCGATACTTCAGCTGCTGAAGGCAGCCGTGTACATTCCGTGATGATTGGCGGCAAAGCTCTTGATCCGGAAGCCACGTATACACTGGCTACAAACGATTTCACTGCCGTTGGCGGTGACGAGTACACCATGTTCAACAAATACACCATCTCCGGCATGTACGGTGCAATGGACGAAGCACTGATTGAATACATGCAGAAGCTTGGCGCTGTGGACATCAAAACAGATGGCCGAATCAAGGAAGCAAAAACACCTGTAGTTGAACCGGAAGCTCCAGAGACAGAGACACCGGCTCCAGCTACACCGAAGCCAGAAACACCAAAACCAGTAACACCAAAGCCAGAAAAACCTTCAAAACCGACACCAAACAAACCAGCTCCTGCCAAAGTATATGTTGTAAAATCCGGAGACTCCCTGTACTCCATCTCCAAAAAATACAACACAACCTGGCAAGCGCTGCAAAAGTTGAACAGCATCAAAAATCCTCACTGGATTTATCCTGGTCAACAACTGAAGCTGCCTGCTGCTTCTTAAGCAGCAAACCAATATTCGAATAGTGTGACCTGCTCCACAGATCGATTGAATCAGACGTGATGATAGCAGTAACAGAAAAAGGGTGTTCCTCAAGCCAACCTGGCTGAAGGAGCACCCTTTCTGCTTCTCATGAGAAAGCAACACTTTGTCTTTCCTTTATGAGTTTTACAGGCAAAAACGATTGAAATACCTTTGCGGCAAAAATAAATCCTCAAACCTGCTCTATCGTACACACACTCTCTGAGTCCCTAATCGTGAACTATAGAAAATATGCGCATAATCGCCACTGTTGCGCGATTTGTTCGTGTTCCAGACGAATAAAATATACAAAAACACTTTGCATATTTGCACGTCTTTCCACACTTCAATCCAATCAGCGGAACGTGTACTTTTCAAAAAAGTTAAAATGCATCGTACACATTCGTAGAGAGTAGTCATTTTGTACGGCATCATGCATATGATTCTGTTAATTCATATGTCTATAGGCCTTGTTTTGATGCTTTATTTCAAAATATCCCACAAAAATGGAATGTTTCATAATATGCGGACCTATAAATATGTCTCTTTATGACACGAATTTACAGTGCACTGACATTCGGACAAATTAGATTATCTACGGACTAGAGCACTTCCTTGGCATGAGTCAGTGCCTCTTCAACACTCATGCCAATCCGCTTGGTTTCCCCTTTACTGGCAAGAGCGTGGGACCCTAATTCGACATTCCGTTCTGCAGCGCCCCGGCCAACCACGATCTGCACCGGCAGACCAATAAGTTCCGCATCCTTGAACTTCACCCCGGGACGTTCATCCCGATCATCTGTCAGCACCGTGTATCCCGCATCCCCTAGCTGCTGTTCAAGCTCCAGGACAAGCTGACGCTGCTGCTCATCTTTCCAGTTTACGGGGATCAGGTGAATCTGATATGGCGCAACAGCTGCCGGCCACCTTATTCCGTCCTCTCCAGCATATTGCTCGGCAATGGCAGCCATCAGACGGGACACTCCAATACCGTAACATCCCATCACCGGGGCACACTGGCGACCATTCCGGTCCAAGAATGAAGCGTTCATGGCATCACTATATTTGGTGCCCAGTTTGAAAATGTGGCCTACTTCAATGCCTTTGGTGAATACAAGCTTGGCCCCACATGTAGGGCAGTTATCCCCGTCAGCCGCGAAGCGAATTTGCCGGGCTTTGTCAAAAGCAAAATCCACCCCCGGGCGAACACCCGACAAATGCATATCGACTTCGTTGCCGCCAGTAATAGCACTCCCCATTGCAGCCACATCCGTGTCCACGATAAGTGGCAGATCCAGACCAACAGGTCCCAGGAAACCAACCTTCAAATCCGAACGTTTTGCCAGCGCTTCTTCGTCAGCCAAAATGAGTTCCTCGGCACCCAATACATGCTTGAGCGCAATATCATTCACTTCATGGTCCCCGCGAACAAGTGCAGCAATCAGTTGACCATCCGCTTGATAGAGCAGTGTTTTGATGATGTGCTCGGGTCCCTCACCGACGTAGGAACTGAGCTCGGAAATGGTACGAATGGCGGGTGTATGGATTCGGATTAGCGATTGGTCCGCGGCATTGGACTGGTCTTCAGCTGTATGCTGGGTTACAGCTCCATTTGTCTGGTATCCGGCCTTCTCGAGATTCGCAGCATACCCACACTGCCTACAGGATACAATTGTATCCTCTCCCACATCAGCCAGTGCCATGAATTCGTGTGTTTCTCCCTGACCACCGATTGTACCTGCATCTGCTTCTACACGAATATATTCCAGACCGCAGCGCTCCAAAATGCGTGAATATGCCTTATTCATCGCCTGATACGTGTGATCCAGCTCTTCCCAGTCGGAAGCAAAAGAATACGCATCCTTCATAATAAACTCGCGGCCACGCAGCAAGCCGAATCTTGGACGCCGTTCATCCCGGAACTTGGTTCCAATCTGATATAACGTGAAGGGCAATTTCCTGTAGGAATTGACCTCATCACGCGCAAGAGCAGTCACCACTTCCTCATGGGTTGGTCCAAGGGCGAACTCTCGATCGTGGCGATCCTGCAAACGCATTAGCTCAGGGCCGTACTGGCTGTATCTTCCCGATTCCTCCCACAGCTCTGCCGGCTGCATAATAGGCAGCAGTACTTCCTGACAACCGGCACGATCCATCTCTTCCCGAACGATCCGCTCGACATTAAGCAGTATACGCCGCCCCAGCGGCAAATAACTGTATATCCCTGCTGCCAGCTGGCGAATCATGCCTGAACGAAGCAGCCAGCGATGTCCAGCTGCATCCGCTTCTGCCGGCGCTTCACGTAATGTTGGAACAAGCATTTCACTTTGACGCATCCATTCCACACTCCTCATCTTCCTGATCATTTTTGCAAAATGAGTGGATAAACCGCAAAAAGACACATCCGTCAAGGGACGAATGTGTCGTGGTACCACCCTTATTTAACTGCATGGTTACGTTCACTAACACGTCTCGGGTTCCCCCGGGCATGCTGAACAAACGTCCCGTTTCCCTAATAGGCAATCCGGAATCATACAGTCCTCTGAGGCGTAACGGGCCCAGTCCGGCGGAGGTTGCAGCCTGCTGGCATTCTCTTCCGCAGCTCGTGAGGTGGGAATGACGAAGCAGCAGCAGAAACCTCTCACCAATCGGTTCCCTCTCTGATTGAAGCTGGCTGGCGCAATTATGTCCTCACTAATCGCTGTTATCATTTTTGATCACATTAGTGCATTTGCAAGCAATTGTCAACTACTGTGTTACATGCAGATAACGGGCAGGAAGAATTCCGCGGGTGATGCTGACATCCCGCTGGCTTCCCTGTAATATAGAGAGATAGAGAACATGTATTATTGATAAAGGAGCTTGTCCTATGCCATATATTATCTATGATCTTGAATTTACGGTTAGCCGTAACGCTCGTTACTCTTCTGAAATTATCGATATCGGTGCGGTAAAAGTTACGGAAGGACCTGACGGATTATATGTATCCGACACGTTTCATACTTACGTTCGTCCTTCGAATAAGTCGGTGCTGTCCACAGACACCATTCAATTTACCGGAATTACGCAAAAAGATATTGATGCTGCTCCTCTTTTTCCTGAAGCACTCCAAAACTTTATCGCCTGGATGGGAAGCGAAGTTTATTACATGTGTTCCTGGGGACCTGATGACCGCAGCAAGCTGATCTCCCATTGTCGCACACACCAGCTTGATGTTGCCTGGATCACGAATCATAATGACCTGCAGCAGCAGTGGTCGCGAACCGTTCGCAAGGAAGGCAAATTCCGTCAGCTTGGACTAGCTCAAGCACTCGAACTATGCGGAATCGAGTTCGATGGCACCCAGCATCGTGCACTGGATGACGCCATCAATACTGCCAAAGTATTCATGCATCAATTCGACCGCTTCAATCTGGAAACCAACTGTGCCGCGGATGATGAAGGCGTTGCTTCCAAGGTTGTCTATTCCAGCAGCACAGAAGACGATGTGAAGGATTCACCCTTCGGTAATCTGGCTCATCTGTTCAAAACCAATGAATAAGCTGTGTTATCTTTCCTCTTAATCATGCAAAAGAACGCCTGTCCACGCTGGGCATTAGCTATACAACTGCTGCCAGCGTCTCAGGCGTTCTTTCATTACGCTCCGGTATCCCTCGGGTTCAAGAATCTCTGCCTCTGGCCCATATTGACTAAGCCATCTCAAAAATTCCTGATCTTCAGCCAAAATGGTCTCCAGCAGTAATGTTCCTTCTGGTTCCATCGTGAGAATGGGACGCACCAAAAATTTTTGCTGCATCACATGCTCAACAGCATCGCGGGAGAAACGGATCTTGAACGCAATCCATTCTTGTTCTTGACAGGCTCCCGACTTGCGGAAATGAGATTGCAACAGAAAGTCGTCTTTGCGGAATGTACGAGGCAGAATCCTTACTTTTTGCAGATTCTCTACTTCAAAAATCCTTAGCGTCTCCGTAAGATGACAGTATGCCAACAAATCAAAACGGTACTCACGTGGAATCAAGCAATACGGATCGAGCCGCACCACTTTCTTCATGTTTTGAGTGAGATATTCTGCCTCAATTGTGTTTTGTGACATGCCAGCTTGAAGTAAAGTCACCAGTGAACTGCTTTTCCATTCATCGCCGTCATTCTGCCAGGCAGGCAGCCCTGTTTTAAATAAACCGCCAATCTGCTCTGACCACTCTACCCGCTCCGTTTTGTTCTTCTGATTCGATGCAACCACTTTCTCATAGGCGCTCTCGAAGGCAGGCTTCAGATAAGGACGAATATCATCCATAACCTCCGCCAAATGAGCAAAAGCGTGAGCCTCCTCATCAGACCAGTTGAGCGGATACATGGCAAAGTTGCTGATAAACATGTAACCTCTCCCGTGTCCCATATTGGCGATCGGAATATGCATTGCGCTGAGGGCCTCCATGTCGCGATATATCGTCCTTTCCGTTGTCTCGCATCGCTCGGCCAGCTCCCGGGCCAGAATTCCCGGTTTCGCCTGCACGAGAGTTATAATGCGCATTAATCGGATCAGTCGGTCTGTCATTTTGCCGGACCCTCCACTAAGTTGTCAAAAAAATCGATACAACTCCATCCAATTGTTAATCATGATATATAGTACATTCGACTCACTCTTTATTTTCACCTTTAAATTCTATGTAGAAACATTCATTTTCATATCATTCTCAATAGTCCTTTGTTCCTACTCACATAACATGGTTTTTTCGTGGCTATTATACGCTCCACCATACGTGATTCCGTAGTGGTAACGCAGCTTCTCCACAATTTCGGCTTCTTGGTAATAATCCAGATCCTGTTTTCGTGCTGCCTCAATCAACAAGGCATCTGCATGCCTGCGAAGCAGATTGCTTCCCTCTTGTGCACGACCTCTTTCATAGGCCCGCAGGGCTTGTTTAATCAACGGCACGGTCTCGCTTAGTTTAATCGTCTTCTCCACCTTCGGGTCCTCCGGCTGCCTTAACATCCCCAGGTGGCTTGTATATTGAATATACAATTGCTCACGGCGCAGCAGCACTCTCTGACTCTGCTTCACTTTACGTGTGCTCCAGTAGGCAGAGCATATGGCTGCTTTTCCAGACACACGAGGGCCCATGGCAAATTCGAGGAGAATTTGTTTACTCTCCCCTTTGTATACATCGCCGAGCCGCAGAATCCAGCCGATGTCGGTCTCCTTTGATCGGCAACCATAAATCCCTTTGAGTTCAATTCCAAATTCCGGTTTGAGCAAAAGTTCCATGTCTCTTGACACAATTTTAGGTGCTACTTTCCTAAGTCTTTTGGCAGGGGCCCCGTAACGCCATTCCACCATCATATATACGGGGTCGGCCCCCCCTGTCGGTATGGCCTCTCTGTTCCACGAATAACATACTTCAAAGACTGAGTTCACTGGTAGTCTCTCCCCCGATTTATGTGTATTATCTTATAAGTTATCAGGGTGAATGGACACTATATTGTCACGGAACATATGTTCCCGTAATATTTTTACATTAAAATGTTTTCACATCCCTAAATCCGCCTAAATCCGACATAAAACGACGAAAAAGCCTGGCATTATGCCAAGCTTCCCCGCTTCATATTTATGACAAGTCCCAACTTACACGGTAGGCTGATTCATTCCCATCTCTGTCATGGATGCTGCCCATTCCGGTTCTCTCACAGGTGCGTAAGTCACACTATCAATGATTAGTTTACGCCCGATTGGCTCTCCATTTACGGTAATCATAATCGTTTTGGTTGGTGTTGTTTGCTCTGTTGTGTACATATATTTCTTCTCCTTTATTCACGATCTTATTCTAAAAATCGGATATATTATTATTTTTATTATTTTCGTCATTGTGAATGGAAGCACCCGGAACCGGGGTAATGATATTATGTTTAAACTGTCCGCGCGCTGCCTTGAACGTATATTACCCTGTTGCACATTGAATTAAACAAATGATCCTTCCTGAAAATTTGCAATGTACTGAACCCAACACGCCGCTTTTGGCGTATAATGTAAGAGCCGTATTTCAACAAATGACGACGAATTCGGCAGACGAAAAACCTCACCGAAAGAAGGTGCCAATGATGCCACAACCCATGAAGGGTCATTTCATTCGGGTGTTATTCACCACATGCATTTTATTTACCGTTTCACTTTCATCTACAGTAAGTGCAGCTAGTGCCAATATATTCTCTGACATATACAGCGGGTGGGAACGCGTTTCCGAGCTCCCCGGTGAAGTGAACGCCCTGCAGGAAAGCTACCAGCAGACGCTGAACCAACTGAATGAAACCTCTGCTCAACTGGGACAAGCCCAGGCCAATGTTGAAGCATTCAAGGCTCAGAATGAGCAGTTAATAGAACAGAACCAGAAGCTGACCGATATGGTCACGAAACTGCAGGAAGATCAAGATGCCAAAAATGCCACGACCAAGCGAATTCAAACGATGATTATTACCGTCATTGTCCTCATATTAGGCTATTTTGTTCTGATTCGCGTGATGCGCTGGGGAATGCGTCGTCGTTCGGGCCGAGCCTAAAAGAACAGGAGCAAGCACATGCACATACACCTGAACACTGCCGAGGCCGGCGGAGCTGGACAAGTGGTAACCTTCTCGCTGGTCCAGAATGACCGGCTTCATATTTTGCACCCGCAGCAAATCGTAGCCTTTCGCGGATCGAGCGGCAGTCGCAATGACAAGTTCATGAACATCTCAGGCATGGTCCGCAAAAAAAAGCTGATCAAATCCGAAATCACTGGCCCCTGCCAATTTGTGGCTGCACTCCCTCCCGGTTTTACCATGAAGGAAGTGGAGCTCACCGAGGAGAGTGATTTGCTGTACGACTTTCGGCATCTCTTCTTTTACTCAGACGGAGTCAGCATGCATACCAAGATCCAGAAGATCAAGAACATGCTGATCACGCAGGATGCTGTCAAAATGAAATTCTCAGGCAAAGGCAAGATTGGACTGTTAACCCAAGGCCAGGTCTGCCAGCAGGAATTACATCCTACTGCCCCGCTTTACGTAGATGCAGGCAGCATCATAGCCTATCCCGAGAATGCCAAGCTGGAACTCACCGTGTATGGAAATAATCTCGCCAGTCAGCATATGAACTACCACTGGAAAATGACGGGACAGGGCTCGGTACTCTTCCAGGCAGGACGGGAGAATAGCAGACTCGAACGGGACCTGAATGATGAAGGACTATTCAAACGCATCCTTAAGGAAGTCATCCCTTTCGGCAATGTAATCATTAAATGAACCGCCCGGTGCTCTCCGCATTTATTACACATGCGGGGTAGTCACCGGGCGGTTTCGTGTTATAATGGTTCAGACAATTGAAGAAGAAAATCCATGCCTCCTGGCATGGGAGAGGTTCGCGAACTCCCTCTATAAGACTTGACCTTTCGCAGGTCATTACAAGTCTTGCGTACACCGTGTATGACGTACGTAAAAAACTAAGGACACTTTTACCGTGCTGTTTTTTTAGCAGCGTAAGGAAAGGTGTGTTTTTTGATGGATGCCAGTTCATGAACTTCTCTGTTCTTCCGACACTCTATGCCTACGTGCATGGATTGATCTTAAGAAGATGGAGAGGTTTTTTTATGTTGAACGAAGAAAAAGCGGTCGTCGTATTTAGCGGTGGTCAGGATAGTACCACATGTTTGTTCTGGGCCAAACAGCAATTTGCTGAAGTTGAGGTGGTGACCTTCGATTATGGACAGCGTCATAAGCTGGAGATCGAATGCGCCGCTGCGATTGCACACGATCTCAATGTACAGCAAACCGTGCTGGACATGAGTCTGCTTAACCAGCTCGCACCTAATGCATTGACCCGTACAGATGTGGAAATTACGCATGAAGAAGGCGAGCTGCCCAGCACATTTGTAGATGGCCGCAACCTGCTTTTCCTCAGTTTTGCCGCCATTCTCGCGAAGCAAAAAGGAGCGCGTCATCTGGTCACTGGCGTATGTGAGACAGATTTCAGCGGATATCCGGATTGCCGGGATTCGTTTGTTAAATCCATGAATGTGACGCTTAACCTGTCGATGGACTACCCGTTTGTCATTCATACTCCGCTAATGTGGCTGGATAAGGCCCAAACGTGGAAGATGGCTGATGACCTTGGTGCCTTCGATTATGTACGCGAGCGGACACTGACCTGCTATAACGGGGTTATTGGAGATGGATGCGGTGAATGCCCTGCATGCAAACTGCGCAAAGCAGGATTGGATCGCTACGTGGAGCAGCGCTCTGCTAGGGCATCTGTAGGAGCAGATGGACGATGAGAGAGCCAGGAACATTCCGCATAGTTGATCATTTGCAGCGGATTGGGGAGGATATTCTGCCTTCACAGCTGCGTTATCATCGCAAACGTGTGCTGGTCAGCAAAGAGTTCACCTTCGATGCTGCGCACCACCTGCATTGTTATGAAGGCAAGTGCAAGAACTTGCACGGCCATACGTATAAAGTCGTTTTTGGCATCAGCGGTTATCCGGGCGAGACCGGACTGACAGTTGATTTTGGACACATCAAGGATATATGGAAAACACAAATTGAAGGATATCTGGATCATCAGTATCTGAACGAGACGCTCCCCCTCATGAATACCACGGCTGAAAACATGGTCGTCTGGTTGTTCGAACAAATGGAACACGCGCTTCAGACTGAACCCTATGCAGGACTTACGGAAGGCGGCCGAACCGAATTTGTGCGTCTCTACGAGACACCAACCAGCTACGCCGAGGCTAGACGGGAGTGGATGATCGATGAGTAGTGTGCAAGAAAACGTGAGCGCTGCTTCCTCCGTACAAAGCAAAGAAGCTCGCATCCCGGTTATGGAAATTTTCGGTCCGACCGTTCAAGGCGAAGGCATGGTCATCGGACAGAAAACCATGTTTGTTCGCACCGCAGGCTGCGATTATCGCTGCTCCTGGTGCGATTCTGCATTTACCTGGGACGGCAGTGGCAAGGACCAGATCCAGATGAATACACCAGAGGAAGTATGGGCTGAACTGCGCCGTGTTGGCGGTTCGCGATTCTCCCATGTCACCATCTCGGGTGGGAACCCTGCCCTGCTGGCTTCGCTGGGCGGGTTGGTTTCTTTGCTCCGGCAGAATGGCATCCGCACTGCGGTGGAGACGCAGGGCTCCCGCTGGCAGTCTTGGCTGGCTGACATTGACGAAGTCACCGTCTCTCCCAAGCCGCCTAGCTCGGGCATGGACACTAACTGGGACGTGCTGGATGACCTCATTAAGCGATTGTCCACAGGCCCAGCAGGACGCAGCCACAGCCTGAAAATTGTCATCTTCGATGAAGCAGACTTGGATTATGCCCGTCGCGTGCATGAACGGTATCCGGCTACCGATTTGTTTTTGCAGACCGGAAACCCCGACGTCACTTCTACCGAGACGCCAGATCTGGCTTCGTCGCTGCTCGCCCGTTATGAGTGGCTGATTGATCAGGTAAGTGCATCAGATGACCTGAACGATGTTCGCGTGCTACCACAGCTGCACACCTTGGTGTGGGGAAACAAACGCGGCGTTTGATCGGCTCCATGGACAGCTTCGTGGAATGGGCGGCATGATGTAATTTTTCGTAAACAACCAGTGGCTTCATATTTATAACTTGGAATCCCTATCATATATACCGGAGCGCTTCGCGCTTGAACGGAACAAGGAGAGTTAACCCATTGACAAGACAACCTGATGAAATGAAAGATGTAACGCTGCTGGGTAACCAGGGCGTGAAGTATACGTTCGAGTATGATCCCGGCATTTTGGAAAGCTTTGATAACAAGCATCCTTACCGCGATTATTTTGTAAAATTCAACTGCCCGGAATTCACGAGTCTGTGCCCAATCACGGGTCAGCCTGATTTTGCCACCATTTATATCAGTTATATTCCCGATGTAAAAATGGTAGAGAGCAAATCGCTTAAACTGTATCTGTTCAGCTTCCGCAACCATGGGGATTTCCACGAGGATTGTGTGAACATTATCATGAACGACCTGATCAAGCTGATGGATCCGCGTTTTATTGAGGTTTGGGGCAAATTTACGCCGCGCGGCGGCATTTCCATTGATCCGTATACGAACTATGGTAAACCAGGAACCAAGTATGAACAGATGGCTGAACACCGCATGATGAATCATGACATGTATCCGGAAACGATTGATAACCGTTAATTTTCGGGCACTCCTGTTCCGCTGTGCACTATATCGAAAATAATTGAATACTTAAAAGCCGAACTCTTCACTCCGAAGAAATTCGGCTTTTATTTTATGTAGTCCCTCAATCGCTCAAAGGTGTGATAGAACTCTTTTCAAGAGCGGTTAATATATTCTATGGAATGTCATTATTTCGCCTGTTCCCCTTGTCGCTTCCAACAATCTATCCTATTATGTAACAATATGCTTAGGCACACTACATTATCAGGCGCTGATCCTTCGTGACCGCGACCAAAGGAGAAAAGTACATGTCCATGCAAACTTCATTATCCAAGGACGCTGCCATGCGTTCGAAAAACCAACCCGGATTGGATGCCCAGAGCACCGTTTACCGGATCTTGATTGCCATCAGTCTGGTTCACTTGTTTAACGATTCGATCCAGTCTGTCATACCGGCTATTTTTCCAATCCTGAAAGACTCCATGCATCTTACATATACACAGATCGGATGGATATCCTTCGCGATCAACTTTACCGCATCCATTATGCAGCCTGTTGTAGGCTGGTTTGCAGATAAGAAGCCGACGCCTTCGATATTGCCGATCGGCATGGGATTCACGTTCACCGGCATGCTTTTGCTTGCGTTTGCTGACAGTTATATGGCTGTCCTGATTTCCGTTATCTTTGTCGGGCTTGGTTCGGCAGCTTTTCACCCGGAAGGTTCCCGGGTATCCCATATGGCCGCAGGGCCTCGTCGGGGTCTCGCTCAATCCATCTTCCAGGTGGGTGGCAACGCCGGACAGTCTCTTGCTCCGCTCTTGACGAGATGGATCTTCATCCCGTTCGGTTTATTCGGTGCCATCGGATTCACCGGCATTGCAGCCATGGGGATTGCCGTACAGATCTATATTGCCCGCTGGTACGGCCGCATGCTGCAATCCGGAGGTTATCTTCGCAAACAGGCAGCTGCCCGTCGTGCTCCAAATCCCGCACTTCGCAAAAAGATAGCTGCTGCCATCACGATTCTGATTATGCTGGTCTTTGTTCGTTCATGGTATGTCGCTTCCATCGGCAGCTTCTATGCGTTTAATCTGAAGGAATTGTTCAGCCTCTCCACAGAGGATGCACAGATCTACATCTTCCTGTTCCTGGCCGCTGGCGCACTCGGCACGTTCTTCGGAGGTCCACTGGCAGATCGCTTCGGCAAACGCAACATGATTTTCCTGTCGATGGCCGGAGCCGCTCCACTTGCGCTGCTGCTGCCTTATGCCAATCTGTTCTGGACCGGGGTACTGCTGACCATTATCGGATTCATCATGCTATCCAGCTTCTCGGTGACTGTCGTTTATGCCCAAATGCTCATTCCGGGCAAAATCGGAACCGTCTCCGGATTAATCACTGGGCTCGCATTCGGTATGGGAGGACTCGGTGCACTTGTCCTGGGAAACTGGATCGATGTGTTCGGTGTATCTCCAGTCATGCAGATGTGCAGCTTCCTGCCGCTGATCGGCATATTCACCTTCCTGCTGCCTTCGGATAAGGTATTGAAACGCTGGGCGGATGAAAACGGCAGTGAGGAATAAACAAGGATACTGATACTGTTACTACACTTCTATAAGCTTCATAAACGCCAAAAGGGCTCCCGTCGATCTGGTATACAGATTGACGGGAGCCCTTTGATTTATTACATCGTTTATTACTTCAAGCGCTGAAGAATCAGCCTTTTTTTGTATAACATTTTACCTGCTTCGGCAACATCGCTAATCGTATTTTTGTTGCTTACCGAACCAAACACCATGCCGGCAATCGGGATAAGCTGGAACAGCTTTTTCCAGCCAAAGGATTCACTATAGGAATTGAAAACCTCACGCCAGCCCTGCATTTGTGAAACGACCTGTACTTGCTTGTCCGGATTGTCATACTCGGCCAGTTCATCAATAATTGCCTTCTTGCCTACGATGTCGGCAGAGGAGAACTGCAGGCACTTCACAATGAATATCCGTTCCTGGGGATCGTCGGGATCATATCCGTAACATAACGCCATCTCTTGCAGTACCTTCAGGGAAAGCCCCATCACCATCGGGATATCCGCTGCGATCGTTACGATACCGCCAATTCCTGTTGCGGCACCTTGTGCTGCGGCAAATTTGGTTCTGCTCTCCGTAATGTTGTCGGCAACGCGGTCCAACACTTCAAGCGGCAGATTTTCTACACTATGAATTTTTGCAGTCCCTTCTGCTTGGGCATCCTCTTCCAGACGATAGGTATGGTCCTTCATGGAGTAACCCGATCTCTCCGCTTCTTCCTGAAGCAGCTTGGCTACCTTCTTTTTCTGAACGAGAAATTTGCCGCCGTTCTGTACATACTGCCCAACTTCGTTCAGTGCATCACCAATTTTCTGTTTGATTGCTTTTGGCATGACTTTATCCAGCATCGCAAATGGCAAACGCCCGATTTTATCCCAAATAAACAAATCCTTCTGTTCCTTTTCCCACTTTAAGATCTGCTCAAGCTCCTGATCCAATGTTTCACGTGAATCCATAGGTGATCCTCCTGTATGTTCGATTAATTCTTTCAGCTATGGATTGTATACGTTGAAAAAGGATTCTGGTTACAACTGGTACATCAGCTCAATTCGATTGGTTCGACTATGAACCGCAAGAGGAAACACAGGACTAATCATGGATAGAAGCTAATCCAGACACACCAAAAAACCCACCGTTCATGTTGATCTGGCCGCGGTGGGTTTTAAGTATCTTCTAGCGATGAAGTTATTCCTCACATCATCAATCTAACAATGCTCATTCCCAATACAATGGGTTTTACTTGCCGGAAGGCTGTACTTCAGCAGTATACCCGGCTGGAATATCCGTCTCTGCCGTAACTTCCGTGATAACCATCGGATACATCATGTCCGGATCAGGCTGAACGATGGAATACAGCACAATCGCACGTCCATCCTTCTCCAGTTTGACGTCATCAATCTTCAAGCCGTAGCCAGGATGAGGCATTTCAGCAGTGAGCTTCACCTTGGTTGTTTTGTCATCAACCTTGGTTGTAGTCACTTCAGGTACGATGGCTTGCTGGCCTTCCCCCGGAGTCTCTGGAGCTGGCTCAGCTGAGCCGCCATTGCCATGCTTATCCACAAATTCAAGTGCATTGAAGATCATGCTTGCAGCCTCCATACGGGTAAGCGACTGATCTGGACGGAAGTTACCGTCCTTATCCAGTTCAATGATGTTCATGTTCAGCAGGTTCTGGACTGCAGATATGGCGTCCTTACCAATTTTATTTTCGTCCTTAACAAAATTATACTTCATAACGACCGGATAGTTCCCGGTTGTGTTAATGCCTTCATGAAGCAAAATAACAAATTGCTCGCGTGTCATCTTGCCTTGTGGATTCAATTCTACCGGGATCGACAGACCATTCTGGGTTGCAGCCTGTACAGCATCTGCATACCAGGTATCCGGACTAATTTTGTTTTGCGCGGATGCCGCAGCATATTCATTCTTCAATCCAAATGCCTTTACAATCAATTGAACACCCTGCGGCTCGGACAACGCAGCATCCGGACGGAACAGATCCGCCGTTACTCCGCTGACAATCCCTTTGGATTTCAGGGAATCCACAATGGTTTTTTGTCCTTCATCCTGCACGTCTGAAAAGGCGAGCACAGACGCACCTCCTGCCGTCAGAGAAACGCAAAGCGCAAGTGTTGCAGCCAATCCTTTTTTATGTTTCATTTCCTGGCACCTCCTAAGATTAGTAAACCCTATTTTTGACTTCTTCAATCCTACAGACGGGACACCTTCAGAAAATGTTTCAGAGAATTCGACATTAGGGTAATCCTGTGCAAAAAACTACATATACATGTCTGCATGGCCTGCGAATTTTCACTTTCATGCCCTTCTTCCCGGCTTCGTTGACAATGATACGAATTAGCGCAAAAATAAGAAAAGAAGAAATCATTCGTTAACGGATAAATAGCAAACTGGATCGCATAAAGTAAGAGGGCACGACGCGCTAATTATAGGTGTCGGCCCTTTTCTTGCCTCCGTACCTTACCTAACTTTCACCTGAACAAAGGAGAACCCGAGATATGTCCAAGACAGGATTGCTTCGAAGCTATGTCGTCTCCAACTGGCCCGTGTATCTGACTGCCGTTGTGCTGATCATTGCCTCCAATGTCGGTCAGGCCTCTTTGCCCCGTATTCTGGGCAGTTTCACGGACCAGCTCATGCAGAATACGCTTCAAATGAATACGGTCATCCGTTACAGCCTGTGGCTTCTGGCCATCGCCATCGCCTACAACCTTCTCTTCGGAACAGGACAGTTCATGATTATGCGACTGGGACGCCGCTTCGAATTCATGACACGCGAACGCATTTTCGGCAAGTTTTCCGAATTGAGCGAGCACTACTTTTCCAAGCAAGGAAACGGAAAACTGCTCAGCTATGTCATGAATGACGTTACCTCCGTGCGCGAAGCCATTTCCAATGGGGTGACGATGATGACAAATGCTACATTTCTGCTGATCTCCTGTATCGTCATGATGCTGCTTAGCGGCATTCCAATGAGCCTTATTCTGATCAGTATCCTTCCCTTGCTGGCCATACCCTTTCTGGTTGTGTTCTTTGGCCCCCGCATCCGCAAGCGTTCTCGCGATGTGCAGGATGCCCTTGCGAACATGACCGAATCTGCGGAAGAGCAGCTCGGCGGAATTCGCGTGACGAAGACGTTCGCCATTGAAGACGGTGCCCGTGCACGATTCGGCGCAACTGTAGATGCCATTAAGGAAAAACAATTGCGACTCGTTCGCCTCTCTTCCCTGTTTCAAGCGCTGCTGCCACTGCTTGGGGCCATCTCGCTCGTTGTTTCCCTGCTTGTCGGCGGTATTCTGACAATGCAAAATTCCATTACACTTGGAAGCTTTGTCGCGTTGACGCTATATTTGCGGATCATTATGGGACCGCTTCAGCAGATTGGCAATGTGATCAATACCATGCAGCGATCGGGAGCGTCCCTTGAACGGGTTAACGATCTGCTGACAGAAAAACCGGATGTCCGGGAAGTCTCCGGGGCCAAAACCCTGAATGCCGTGAATGACATCACCATTGAAGACTTGTCCTTCTCCTACCCGGGGAGCTCAGCTTCTGCTCTTAAGCACATCAGTCTGAAGATTGCCGCAGGACAGACCGTGGGCATTGTGGGCAAGACCGGCTCTGGCAAAAGCACCCTGGTCAAACTGCTGCTTCGTACATATGAACCGCCTGAAGGCACGATTCGTATGAATGGCACAGACATTCGGCAGCTGTCGCTGGAAAGTCTTCGTTCCCGCATTGCTTATGTCCCGCAGGATGGTTTCCTGTTCAGCACCACCATTCGTGACAATATCGCATTCAGTGACCGGGAGGTACCGCTGGACACCGTGGAACGCAGTGCAAGGCAGGCCATGATCTACGACAACATTATTCGCTTCCCGGATCAGTTCGACACCCTGCTCGGTGAACGTGGACTAACATTGTCCGGCGGTCAGCGTCAGCGAACCAGCCTGGCTCGGGGATTGATCAAAAAGGCTCAGATCCTCATTCTCGACGACAGTATGAGTGCCGTTGATGCAGTAACGGAAAGTGGCATTCTGCGCAGCCTGAAGGAAATTGGCAAAGGCAAAACTACCCTGATTATCTCCCATCGCATCAGCGCCGTCCGTCATGCGGATGAAATTATTGTGCTGGATGAGGGACACATCGCTGAACAAGGCACGCACTCGCAATTGATGGCCGCAGAGGGCCTCTATGCTGCGACCTACCGTTTGCAGGAGGAGGGATTGCATCATGAAGGATCATAAGACTGGCGCCCATACCGAAGCGAACCCTGTACCTCATACCTCATCCGGGAACCATACGGATACGGGCACAGAGAAAGAACTCAGCAAGCGTTCATCCTTTAAAGCGATGATGAGCTACGCCAAACCTCATCGATTTGCGTTTTTGGGCATCTTTTTATGCTCCTTGCTCGGGATCTCCGCCGATCTACTCCAACCGTATCTGGTCAAAATCGCCATTGATGATCATCTGGCAATCGGCCAGACCAGCGTGGGATTTCTTATAAAACTGGCTGCCGTCTATCTGGCACTGGCTGTAATCAGCTTTATTTTTACCTATATACAAAACAACCTGCTGCAGCATGTCGGTCAGAACATCGTCTCCCGCATTCGCAAAGATCTCTTTCGGCACATTTCCAAAATGTCCATGTCCTTCTTCGACCGCTTCCATATCGGAAGTCTGGTCACGAATGTGTCCAGCGATACGGAGACAATCAGCAGTTTCTTCACCCAGGTACTGCTCAGCCTGATTCGGGATGGCATGATGCTGGTGCTTATTATCTTCTTCATGTTCCAGCTTGATCCGGTGCTCGCAGGTTACTCGCTGATTGTACTGCCCGTTATCGCCATTGTGGCCATCCTGTTTCGCAGCAAGCTGCGCCAGGCCTATCAAAATGCCCGTACCCGTCTCTCCCGCCTGATTGCTTTTACAGCGGAGAACCTGTCCGGCATGTTTCTGATTCAGGCCTTTCACCAGGAGGAGGAACAGAAGAAACGCTTCACAGAGCAAAACAAGTTACACTTGAAGGCCAACATTACGCAGGCCCGTTCCAATGTCATCTTCAACCGGACGTTTGACATTCTGGGCAATGCCGCTCTGGTGATGATGGTATGGCTTGGTGGACGCGCCGTGCTGGGCGAATCGCTGCAGGTCGGTGTGCTTTATGCATTTATCAGCTACATCCGCCAGTTCTTCCAGCCGATCAACCAGATTACGATGCAATGGAATACGTTCCAGTCCACTACCGTATCCATGGATCGGATCTGGAACATTCTGAATACCAAACCCGAGGTCGCAGATCCAAAAGCAGAGACCGCTTCCTCACTGGACCCCCGGGACGTGATGGGACAAATTGATTTTAACGATGTGTCATTCGGCTACCGGGCAGACCGCCCACTCATTCAGCATCTGAATCTGCATCTCTATCCAGGAGAAATGGTTGGCATTGTGGGTACAACGGGAGCTGGCAAGAGCACACTGATCTCCCTGCTCAATCGGTTCTATGATGTCGATCAGGGCAGCATTGAAATCGACGGCACGGATATCAGGCAGCTGCCTCAGGCCAAGCTGCACCGTATTGTGGGGCTTATTCAGCAGGAACCCTTTCTATTCTCAGGCTCCATTATTGACAATGTCCGCATGTTTCGGGAGGATATTACGAGAGAACAGGCAATCGAAGCCTGCCGTTTTGTCGGGGCACACGCCATGATCTCACGGCTGCCGCAAGGATACGATACCCGCCTCTCGGAACGAGGTAGCGGTCTGTCTGCCGGGGAACGTCAGTTAATCTCTTTTGCCCGCATTGTCGTATTCCAGCCCCGTATACTCATTCTCGATGAGGCAACCGCCAATCTGGATTCCCATACCGAGCAGCTGGTGCAGCAGGCACTGGAAACGGTATCTCAGGGTCGAACGACGATTGTCATTGCACATCGGCTGTCTACCGTCATGCACGCAGACCGGATTCTGGTCATGGAGCATGGCGAAATTGTCGAGGAAGGCTCGCATCAGCATCTGATCGAAGCCGAAGGCATCTACGCTGATCTATACGCCCATGCACGGGAGACCGATGGTGACACGGCAATTCCGGGGTAATGAATGCCAATCTGTGCCGCCTGCGCTGCAGTGCGGCATAGTTTGCTTATGGGGCAAAGATAATAAGGAGGAGTGGCTTCTGCAACATGAAACAGCTGAGTTTGGTGATCAGCATTTAGGCTATCGCCGGAGTACTGTGCTCTGGAGGAGCGCATTGTGTCTTATATTTTTACTGTTATGTGCTGCTCTACTCTGGATTAATGATGTTGAATACGCGGAAAAATGGGAGACATTGCCCTACACGATTGCTGCCATTATTGGCATGTGGATCGTAGGTCCACTGTTTTTCATTTTTTTGTCGGGCTTAACCAGACGATCCACCGTGTTATTCTCTTGGAATGATGAAGCACTTGTTACCCAAGGAAGGACTGTTCCTTGGCATACAATACGTCATGTAGAACTTACATCATCCGGGGCCAGCAGTTGGATGTTATCCGCCGCGCCCATGCTCGCCCTGCATCTGAAGGACGGTAAACGGCTTTACATCCGCACCGGCCATTTACTTACCGCCAAAGAATTGCTCCGTGCCGAGATTCTGCTTCAGTTAAACCTGCGCGAAAAGCAACAACGAGATACTTGAAGCTTACTTCTCCGACTCAGATCTTGGTTATGCGTGTTATTTACCGCAAAAACGGGTTGTATACCATACAGGAGAATATATACCTATCATGAAGGAGTGCAGCTGCAATGAAAATTCAATTGATTCGTCATGCCACCCTGTGGCTTGAATATGCCGGTCTAAATATTCTGGTTGATCCGATGTTGATGAATCCTGAAGAGATGCCTGCCTTTCCCAACACACCTAATGATCTACGTAATCCGAGAGTTGCCTTGCCAGAAACAGAGACCGATTACACCAATCCGGACTTGGTGATTGTTACCCATACCCACATCGATCACTGGGATGCAGTTGCAGCGGAACGGCTCCGGAAGGATGTGCCTTTGCTGTGTCAGCCTGGTGATGAGAACATATTTATCGAAGCCGGTTTTACGAGCGTTCAACCGGTGGATGAGAAATATGAGTTCCATTCCGTGCGTTTTGCACGAACTTCAGGCCAGCATGGCACAGGGGAAATCGCGGAGCGGATGGGCAACGTATCCGGTTTTGTGCTTGAGGCCGACGCCGAACCCGTATCGTATATTGCCGGAGACACAATCTGGTGCGAAGAACCGGCCGAGGCCATAGAGCGATACCAACCGGAAGTGATCGTTGTGAACGCGGGAGGTGCCCGTTTTACCCAGGGTGACCCAATCACCATGGACGGACCCGATGTAGCTGCTGTGAAGCGGCATGCACCGGATGCACATGTTATCGCCGTTCATATGGATGCCATTAACCATTGCATGATGACCCGGTTGGATCTCGCCAGTTATCTGGCTTCCGAACAGCTGGACGGGCAGGTTCTCATTCCCCGGGATGGCGAAAGTTTCGTATTTGATTCAAAATCAGAGCTGGGTAAAGACCGTTAAATTGAATAGTAAAAAGGATGTTCCCGTCACGTCATGACGGAAACATCCTTTTCTTCAATTACACTTATTTTTATTGAATCTTCAAACGGATCACGTTCCAGGAAGCCTTCGCCAGACTTGCAGTAACCAGCGTGCCCGACACTTCTGCCCCGCCGCGGTTATGTGGAGCCACCCGATTCGGCTGTGCAGCCGTATTCACGGCTTTGAGGTCGTCACTTTCCAGTACGATATGCTCCAGCAGGCTGCATTGTCCGAAGCTGCGCAGATCGACTTCAAGCTGAAGAGAATCTTCCAGGTGACGGTTCACGGCAAATACAGTTACTTCACCCTGCTCTTCATTATGCACCGCAATCCCTTCCAGGTACGGTACATCCGTAATTTGTTTCGTATCGTACTTCGCTGATTGAATCAATGGCACAAGTGCTGTTCCACGTCCAAAGACGGAAGCGTGCATAAACGGATAGAAAATGGTCTGTCTCCAGGCAGCACCACCTGTGTCCGTCATGATCGGCGCGATAACGTTGACCAATTGTGCGAGGCAGGCCATCTTCACGCGATCCGCATGCTTAAGCATGCTAATCAGCATACAGCCCACAAGCAGCGCATCTTCATGGTTGTATACATCCTCCAGCTGCGGAGGTGCAATCTGCCACGGATCTAGCTTCCTGTCACTTTCATTGGAATGGTACCACACGTTCCACTCATCGAAAGACAGATACATCGTTTTCTTGCTGCGCTTCTTCGCCTTGATGTAATCACAGGTTGCCATGACGGTCTCAATAAACCGATCCATCTCCAGCGAACGCGCCAGGAAGGTAGGCGTATCATCATCCGCGTTACCATAATACTGATGGAGTGACAAGTATTCCACATGATCATAGGTATGATCCAGCACAGTTGCTTCCCATTCCGGGAACGTTGGCATGCCCAGTGAAGAACTTCCGCAGGCAACCAGCTCAATCGTTGGATCAGTCCATTTCATGACTTTCGCTGCTTCAAGCGCAACCCGTCCATATTCTTCTGCCGTTTTGTGACCGATCTGCCATGGGCCGTCCATCTCGTTACCCAAGCACCAGGTCTTGACCGCATGCGGCTCCTTGTAACCATGCTTGATCCGCAGATCACTATAATATGAACCTTCTGGATGGTTGCTGTACTCCACGATGTTCCGGGCTGCATCTACGCCCCGTGTGCCCAAATTGACGGCCATCATGACTTCGGAATTCGCAAGTTTGGACCAATCCACGAACTCGTTGAAACCGAATTCATTGGTCTCAATGGTTCTCCAAGCCAGCTCAAGTCTGCGTTTGCGTTCTGCAACGGGTCCTACGGAGTCTTCCCAATTGTAACCGGATACAAAGTTACCCCCAGGATAGCGTACAATCGGCACCTGCAGCTCCTTGACCATCTCCAGCACATCCGTACGGAATCCCGCTTCGTTCGCAGAGGAATGCCCCGGCTCATAAATACCACCATATACGGCGCGTCCGAGATGCTCAATGAATGAACCGTATAAACGTTTATCGACTGCACCAATCGTGAAATCCTTGTCTACCGTCATTTTTGCTTTTACCATCGTGAAGTTCAGCTCCTTAAGATTAATAAAAAAATTAATTGATAATCTATGGATCAACGTTCATATTTATATTAAAATCGATTATAACCCTAATTTCAACCTGAATTTTTAAAAATGTTATTCTTTTTGATGGATTTATGTTTAACTTAATTCTATATCCAATAATGGAGGAACCCCATGATTAGAGCAAATACGGATGCCGAATGGCTGCCCTTATACGAAGCACTTGCCAGTGAAGTGCGCTTGCAGATTATACGACTTGTTGCCGAGAACCCAATGAACGTAAAAGATATTGCTGCCTCACTTGGACTAAGCAGCGCCATCGTAACGATGCACGTTCGCAAGCTGCAGGATGTCGGAATCATTCAATCCAAGATGGTCCGCAAGGACGGCGGTACCCACAAAATGAACAGCCTTGCGATCGACTGGATCGGCATCTCCATGCCGCAGGATACCGGTATGTCGAACAAGGTGCATGAGGTTGCTGTACCCGTCGGGCATTATACCCATTTTGACGTTTATCCCACCTGCGGCCTGGCTACAGTCAATCATGTGATCGGGCAATATGATGACCCGCGATATTTCCTGGATCCCGAGCGGATGCACGCCAATATTCTCTGGTTCGGACGTGGATTTGTGGAATACAAAATTCCAAACTACCTCTTACCGGGACAGCAGATCAACTCGATTGAATTATCGCTGGAGATCGGTTCAGAAGCGCCTTCGGTCAATCCCAATTGGCCCTCGGATATTACCTTTATGCTCAACGGAATACAGGTCGGTGAATGGACTAGCCCAGGTGATTCAGGGAATGGCCGCGGCGTATTCACGCCTGACTGGTGGAGTGAAAGTGTCAATCAGTATGGCATGCTGAAAGTGCTGCGGATCACGCAGGAAGGTACTTTTATTGATGGACAGCGCGTCTCTGGAGTAACACTCTCGGATATTCCGGTCGAGCGCAATCAATGGACATTGCGATTGTCGGTAGAAGAAGATGCCCAGCATGTAGGAGGTCTTACCTTATACGGTGAGGGATTCGGCAACTATAATCAGGATATACTGTTCCGTCTCTACTACCAGGATTAGAGGCTTGAAAAGAAAAACCAAAAAACCTTCCATCTGCCTATTCGGCGATGATGGAAGGTCCTTTTTGCTGTATCCTTTTTCCGTCACTCAGTTCATTCGAATTCAAAGTGAGCCTTGGAAGTATCAATAACAACTAGCTTTACAGTGCACTTCCGCCATAGAGGAAGCGATGTTCCCAGTGCTTGCCGGAGATGTCACTGGTCGTTACTCCGCCACCAGCATTGGAATAGGTGTGCAGTATTTTTCCGTCGCCAAGATAGATTCCGACATGCGTAATTCTTGCCGTAGACTTGTTCACCCCAGCATATGAGGAAGCTTTCGTGCCTTTATAAGACATAAAGAACATCAAATCCCCACGCTTGAGTTTTTTCCAATCCGTCTGAACGTTACCTTTGCCTTTTACATAAGTCCCCTGCTGACGTGAATCTGCAGGAAGCTTGACTCCAAGTGCATCGATAAATGCCTGGCGAACAAAGCTGGAGCAGTCGAACGTAGCCGTACTGTTTCTGCTCGCTCCGAATTCATAAGGCGTGCCCCAATATTTCATGCCAGCAGCAATAACTTTCTCCACAGCTGCGCTGCCTGTTACAGAAGTGCTGCTGGAACCCGATGTCGTTGTGCTGCCGCTAACGGCTTTGGTGTATTTAGATGAAGAGGATATGTATCCTGTCCGGTTGCTGGAATCTTTTACTTTATACCATGCGGATCCGGATTGTTGAAGTACGGTAATGGTTTCCCCTTTACCCACCATACGAACAACACTCGCAGAAGATGATGGTGAAGTACGCATGTTAACTCCCCAGATCACTTTCAGTTTGGCATTTTCGGCCGTTGCTGCGGATACCGGTGCCGTTAGTGCTCCTGTCGTCAGACTTCCCATCAGCATCGTTGCTGTTAGACTCGCGGTAATCATTTTACTTTTCCAGTTCATGATGTCGTGTTCCCCCTGATGTTACAGAATTTTAACCTGGCTTCGTTCTCTCCGGGCTTGCCCCATTGTAAACGGGCTGTCCATCGTGATCATCAGACCAAAGTCCTGTATTCACCTCAGGCGCATTGAGCACTAAGAATCAGGAGTTGAACAGGCATCCACATGAATTACTGCATGAATATTAAGCAATTTCTAAAGGTTAAAATATTGTAACTATTTGATACCACTTCGTTTCCAGCTTCTACGGATAGGTTATTTCAACTAAAACAGCATATAGGTCCATATACCCACCATCACATTTGCAAATTCCATAAGTGGTAAACATTACTACGTCTAAAATCAGCAAAAACTGCCGTTTTATTGATTCAAATTCCTACAAGCTGTTTCAGGAATTCCTTCCCTTCTCGAAAAGTAGATAGGCCCATATTGCTTTAGAGCAAAAAAAGACGGTTACTCATGACGCAGGTCTGCGCGCATGAAGTAACCTTCTCTGATATTTTCTATACTTTGAATTTATTGATCTGTTCTTGCAATTCTTCTGCCATTTTGGAGAGAGAACCAGCCGATGACGCAATCTCTTCCATGGAAGCCAGCTGTTCTTCAGTTGCTGCAGATACATTGTGTACCCCGCCTGATGCTTCTTCAGCAATATTGGAGATTTGATCCACATATCGAACCACTTCATCCGTACTTGCTGACATTTCTTCGGATCCGGCAGATACTTCCTGAATTTCACCAGCGACCTTGTTCACTGCTTCTGAGATTTGCTCGAAGGCTTGTCCTGCCGCAGTTACCATCTCTATTCCGGCTTCTGTTTCACTGCTGTTCACTTTTACGGCCTGTACCGCATGGTTCGTGTCATTCTGAATGAGCTGAACCAGGTCCGTAATTTTCTGTGCAGACTCCGATGATTCTTCGGCCAATTTACGAACTTCTCCGGCAACAACGGCGAAACCTCGTCCGTGCTCCCCTGCACGTGCGGCCTCAATCGCAGCATTCAATGCGAGAAGGTTGGTTTGACGGGCGATATTGTTGATGACCTCTGTGATGCTGCCAATCTCTGCAGAACGTTCTCCAAGCCCGGTTACGAGCTCTGTAAGTGAAGCAATGGACGTACGTACCGATCCCATTTGATCCACGGCCTGCTGGATAATCATATTCCCTTCAGCCGATTGATTCGCTGCATCTACAGCCGATACGGATACGCTCTGAGCAAGCTCTGCAATCTGTTCAGAACCGATGGCCATCTCGCTCATCGCCTGGGAAGAACGTTTCACCATGTTTACCTGATCCGATGTGCCTACAGCCAGCTGTTCAACCGTGGCAGAGATTTGCTCGGATGCCTGCGTATTTTGCTCTGCACTCGCAAGCAGTTCTTCCGACGAAGCAGCTACCTGCTCGGATGTCATGGAAACGGACTGAATCATCGCACGCAAGTTGCCTGTCATTGTATTGAAGGAAGCAGCCAGCGTGCCAAGCTCATCCTTATTTTTAAGCGTAATCGCTTCACCGGTTAGATCACCGTTTGCAATACGCATTGCCGATTCGTTCATCTTCTGAATTGGTCTCGAGATGATACTTGCAATGAAGAAAGCGATAAAGAGTGCAATCAGAAAGGCAATAATGGTTACTACCAAAATGATAATAAAAGCACTATTGGCTTCATCCAACGAGTCAGCTGTAGCTTGTCCCGCTAATTCATTACTCATCGTAATTAGCTGAACAATTGAATCATTGGCTGTATCCCATAATGGAAATGCCTCTGAATGCAGCCTGCTGGCTTCACCATAGTCGTTAGCCATACCCCGTTCGACAAATCCAGGCATTTTGCCCAAGTAGGCATCATAGTTCGTACTGAACGTATCATATAGCGCCATCGCTTCGGCATTGCCCTTAATGAGCTCAAGCAGCTGTTTTCGCTCATCCTCAATCTTGACTTGGAGCTGCTCTAAAGATTCACTTATCTCTGCGATTGAATTCTCATCCGTCTCAACAATGGCTGCAAGAGCCTGACGCTCTACGTCTGAAACATCGCCGTTCATCATCCCAAGCAGCCTGACGCTTGGCATCCACGTCTGATCGATCTCTTCAGAAGTATCGGCCATCCCCTGAATCTGCGTCAAGGCATACGTAGTTACAAAGGCAAACAGTGCAACTACCACCAGAAACCCAGCCAACAATTTCATCCGAATGGTCAATCTCATTTTCCCTAACGCGTTTCCCCGCGTGCTTTTCATGTTTCCCACTCCCAACTTGGCCATAAACCAAAAAGTATGAATAGTATATCGACATCTATCGACATGAATTGTAGATATTCGAAATTTAATTTTCATCAATTTCATGTAACTTCCTAAAAACAAAAAAGCCTCAAGTCTTTGGCACAGCCAAAACTCAAGACTTCAATGTATATATCCCCCAATCCTTGTCCCCACATCATAAACGCTATTCTAACGGAAAACTCTCCGATGGATATGGATAAAGAAATCAGGAACCGACTTCGTATAGTTACGCGTTGTGATCAGAATGACACTGACCAGACTGCCCAGAACAAATCCGCCAAGGATATCTCCCGGATAATGCACACCTACATATACACGCGATACCCCAGTCAGCACGGCAAGCAGCAGCATCCACCATCCGAAACGACGTCCGATGAAAAATGAAGCGGCAGCAAGGGCAAAGACAAAGAAAGCATGCTTGCTTGGAAAAGATGGATCCGGTACATGCGGCACCAGCTGATGTACATTCCCTTCCACAAAGGGTCTTGGATGACCAACGGCTGGAGAAATGCCCCATTTGGCAAGAACAAGAGCTACAATAGATGCTACACATGCATAAAAGACAATACGCTGCTTGGCCGGATTACCCAGGAACCAGACAATAACCAGAAGGGCAATCATAATCCACACGGCATATTCTGCTGCAGTGATCATAAACCAGTCCAGAAGCGGAGCCCGGTCCGCAAACTGGTTGATCCAGTTAAAAACAGATTGATTCATAATTGCGTTCATACCTCCATGACATAAAACGTGATTCGTTTTACACTATAATACCCACCAACGATTTGTCAAACAATGCACCAGCTGACCGAATATTCGAAATCAAAGGGGACATTTTCCTTACTTTTTGTTAAAATAGTCTGGGTTACATATCAGTTCAACAATAGAAAGGTGAAGATTATGCTTAAAAAATGGTTATGGGGGACAACCCTAACCCTGGCACTTGCCGTAACAGGTGTCCTCGTATATTACGGATATTCCATTGTACATTTTGCTAATAGTATCTCAACCGCTTCAGGTACTTCCTCATCGTCTACATCCAATCCTCAGACAGACCTTGGTACGGACACTACAACAACACCAATTCCCAAGTGGGAAGGCAAGGAACGCGTAAACATCCTGCTTCTCGGGGGTGACTCCAGAGGTGATGATGCAGGGCGCTCCGATTCGGTCATGGTGGCTTCCATTGATCCGGTGTCCAAACGAGCGCATTTATTCTCTGTCCTGCGAGATACATATGTGGAAATACCCGGACATGGCAAAAGCCGGCTTAACGCAGCTTTTTCATACGGAGGCGCTGAATTGACCAAACAAACGGTAAGCAATCTGCTGGGCATTCCGATTCAGCATTACGTATACACGGACTTCATCGGCTTTATGGCTCTTGTCGATGCCGTAGGCGGCATTGATATTGATGTGGAAAAAGACATGTACTACACCAGCAAAGCTGACAAACATATGTATGACATTGATCTCAAAAAAGGACTTCAGCACATGGACGGCAAAACGGCCCTCCAATATGTTCGTTTTCGGCATGATGCCACATCGGACTTCACGCGCACTGAACGGCAGCGAATTTTCATGACCGAGCTTGCCAAGAAGCTGCAAACCACTACCTCTCTCTTCAAAATTCCGGAGATCCTGGAGGCGGTTGCCCCTTATATCGAAACAGACCTCAGCCCTACGCAGATGCTGAAGCTGGCCTCGCTCGGTTTTGATATTAATGTCAATGAAGTGGACAAACAGCAGATTCCACCTAATAAATTGTTAACCAACGAGCTTGCAGGTTCTGCCCAGGTTCTGGGCGTGGACAAAAATAAACTCCAGGCATTCATTCAAAATCTGTTTGAGGAAGATGCTCAGGCAGAGCAACAATAATAGAAAAGCGGCGGCCATTTGGGCCGCCGTTTTTTTATCCTTTTTTCACCATTTAATCTCCTCTTAATGTTGAGATAGTACCCTTTAATGATGTTGTGTATTGGAAGGAGGCGGGCCATCTTGGGTAAACCGCGTATAGAAGAGTGGACGCAGCTGCGCGGGATCGCGTTTCTCGCCATCGTCATGCAGCATAATATTGCGGAATATATCTATCGTTCAGATATTGAACAGCCGGATTCCGTCATGCTGACCATGATCTATCATCTCACCCGGTTCGGAACGCCGACCTTTGTCTTTTTGTCCGGTGTGATGCTTTTTTATCATTATCGTCAGGTCAAGCCGGAATACCGTCCATTTATCCGAAAACGATTTGGGGATATTTATGTCCCTTTTGTTCTCTGGACACTGATCTACTGGCTGTCTGTTCGCATGTTCACACCTGCATTTTGGCTCTCGGGCACGCCTGATGTACGCAGCCTAATCCGCGAGCTTTTCATCCCTCAGACAGGATATCATCTCTGGTTTGTCATTATGATTTTTCAGTTTTATGTGTTATTTCCCTTGTTCCGGCTCGTGGTTCAATTCGTGAACAGCCAGCTTACCAAAATCACCAGAATAACGCGCATGCATTCCGTTCTGTTGCTTGTTCTGCTTGCAGCGGGAATGTATAGCTTGCTGATGAAGTGGTCCTATTACGACATGGCCAGCTGGACAGCGGCACTTACGAAGCCCTGGTCGACATTGCTGGAGTATCGTTCCTATTCCTGGGTAATGTACTGGTTCTATTTTTTACTTGGGGCAGTTTGCGCTTGGGCTGTAGACACTTGGAGAAACTGGACCATTCGTGCACTCCCATGGATGATCAGTCTTTTCACTGGCATGTACTTCTGGCTGGGTTACGATGTGCTCAGAGGTTCTGGGGATGTTGTTAATCTTAATATATCGACATATCTGAAGCCGACAACGTTCATTATTATTATGGCGCAGATGTTCATGTTATATGGATTCCTTGTCCTATTACGAGGTAAAACAACGAAGTTTCTGGGCGCGCTCACCTGGATCGGCCGCTATTCGTTCGGGGGATATCTTGTGCATGCTCTGGTTATCTATGCAATCGCCTACTTCACCAGACCACTCCAGCTTGGCGGCTGGCATTTGCCCGTAACCTTGCTGTCATTTCTGGTGACAGCTGTCTTAGCGCTGGCCATCAGCTATGGACTATCCCGATTACCAGGTTCACGTTATACGGTCGGGTTACAGCGTAAGCGGAGCAGGAACTCGCCTGTTCAAAGCTCCGATCCTGTAGAGCCTCGGCTTAAAGCCGGATCAGTTACACCGCTGAGTGCAAGTGCAGGCCATTCTTCCGAAACAAGATAGAAGAGCTGATCACATAACATAGTCTAGTAAAAGTAAAACTCAGTCAACCTCGTTATACACCTATGTTGACGAGAAACAGGGCGCCTGTCTTCCGAAGAAGACCAGGCGCCCTGCATATACATACATTAATCTGACTCGGTCGAAGCCGGGTGCCCCGGTGCATGCTCCCGTGGAATAGAATGTGCCCCGCCCTTATGGTTCACGAGCCGCTGCAAATCCCCCGTTAACTGCTCCTTCAGCTTGTCAATAAGCTGTGTTTCACTAATTCCATGTGCTTTAGCAACTTCAGCAAGAGACTTTCCACTTTTCAACTGCTCATGAAGCTGTTCCGGCGTAATGCCGATAAATTGAGCAATCGCCTTGTGGTTCAAGGAAGCATGTTTTCTACCATGACCTGCAAACTCCCTACGCAGCTCTCTGAGGGGAGTATTGATCACCTTTTTCAGCTTTTCATCCATGCCAGCCTTGGCTGCCGAGACCTGCTCCTTGGTTAGGCAACCTTCTGCAGCAGCTTGATCCAGACGTTTCACAAGGGATGGTTTGAGCTTCTGTAACAGCTGCTCTTCGCTTAGACCTTTGCGCTCCTTGGCAATCTGGCTCAGTGTCTTGCCTAACTCCATCTGCTCCTTCAGATCTCGGAGTCCAATGCCGAGCAGATCGGCAGTTTCACCAATCATAAATAATCCATGGCTTGCCTGCATACAAGGTTGTTTGTCATGCTGGGAAGCTGCCGGAGTTGTCATTCCGGTGCTGTCCGGCTTTTCTGCCGCACTGGCTGAGGCAGCATTTCCCGTTGCTGCTACTATGAGCATGGCTGCCAAACTGCTTACAAGCCATGTTTTCCATGGGTGCTTCATATTTGTTTTCCGCCTTTCGTATGTCGAAATACTGTGGTCTACACCTAGTTTGAGCCTAATCCACCCATTTTTATCCCATAAAAATACAAAAAGTCATCAAACATTTCACAATTCATCACAAAAGATCCTATTTTTTTCAATTCATATCCGCTATACTGGGTATAACTCCATGATCTAGTCGAATAGTCCTTAATTATTTTATTGCGGGAAGGGCGTAAGCAAATGATGCGGAGAGAATGGCTTGATCCGTTTAGATCCGATTTGGAGGTGGTGTTCGCTGCTGCCGAGCAGCTGGTTCAGAACTATCCTGAATCCCTGTCAGAACATGCACTGAAACAACTTCATTTGATTAATCCCCTGTTACGCGATTCAGGTCACAGCTATATTGGCTACATTATTCCGCTCTGGATGCAGATTTCAGACGGACTCCCCCCACAGACTGCACATAAGTTAAGCACGGCCTGTCTGATTCATATGTTGTATTTTTTCAATCAGGATGAAGTGATGGATGAACGTCCTGACGACAGCACATTGAAGTTATCCTTGGGTAATTTATACTACATGGATGCTTTACGTATTTACTCGGATTTATTTAGCCCGTCTTCCCTGTTTTGGACCTATTTCAGACAATATGTAACGGACTGGGCTGTTAGTGTTAACGGCGAGAAGTCGCTGGATTACTTCAAAGAAAACCCGCTTCTGATTGCCCAAAAGGCAGCCCCCCTTCAACTTGGAGCTGCAGGTGCTCTTCTTTTACTTGAACAAAAAGACCGAATTAATGCTGTATGTTCTGCTGTTAACATCGCACTCATGACCCTCCAGATGACAGACGATTTCAATGACATGGATCAAGATGCTGCGCAGGGAAATTATAATAGTTTCCTTTCTCATATTTCTTCTGCTCTACAACTAACTTATCCTGAACAGCCGCTAAGCGAGCGTATCCAGGATAATATGTACAGCACATCAATCATGAACTCTTATGTAGACATTGCTTACCGATATCACGACATATTGGCATCGTCTAACTCAGGAATTCCGCACCTTTTGTCCTTTAATACGCATTTATGCCAAACACTTGTACAAGCTGTCGAGGCAATCAAGCAGCACAAAAAAATGCTTCATCAAGGCGGGTTTCATTACTGGATCAGTGAACATGCCTTAAACCCACAAGGGAAGTCATGAAACTGTGACAGTTCATATTCTATATGAAGAAGGGATTGTTGAACGATGATGGTATCTGAGAGAACAATGCATGAGGATATTATTGAAAAGGCCTGGACCGATGAACATTTCAGACAGCAGCTGCATTCCAATCCAAAACAGGCACTTCGCGATGCATTCGGTATTGATATTCCGGACAACGTCAAGATCCGTACCGTAGAAGAACAGCAGAATGATTATGTTCTTGTCATTCCGCCCAATCCCTCCAAAGTGAATTATGACGTAAATTGCGGACCTTGGAGAACCTAAGCACCCAACTTAACGGCTCTGGGCCAACATTACAGGTAAAGGGGTAGAGAACCAAAAAGCTGTCTATCTTCTGCCAGTCCGTCAATCGACGAACTCGGCAAAAGATACGACAGCTTCCGTTCCTACCCCTTTTGTGCTTGTAAATGAGATCTCGCCATGCATCGCTTCCACAATTCGAAAGGTTACCATCATGCCAAGCCCTGTTCCCTTGATTTTGTTGGAGAAGTAGGGTTCACCCAGGCGGACCAAAGCTTCCTCATCCATGCCTTCCCCATTATCCCTCACGTGAACTTTAATCATTCCATCCTGGGCATAGGCCCATATATCAATCTGGCCTTGACCCTGCAAAGCTTCGATACTGTTTTTAATAATATTAATAAAGGCTTGTTTGAACTTGGAAGAGTTGCCTCGAATCCAGAGATCTGGCGGGATATCAGTCGTTATTTTGCCGCCCTCCAGATTGGCCATCGGCACCAGAATCCCTTCTATATGTGTGAACTCATCAGCAATATTCAGAGAAGCAATATGATCGAACTCCGGTTTGGCAAACGTCAGAAAGTCCGTAATGATCCCTGATGCTCGGTCAAGCTCCTCAAGGGCAATTCGCACATACCCCTTGTTTTTGTTGTCTTCCTGTTCGGTCATCAGCTGTAGAAAACCTCTGGTCACCTGTAGAGGATTGCGAACTTCATGCGCAACTGAAGCGGCCAGCTCACTAATAATCTCCATCTTCTCGGATCGCTGCAATTCATTGTTGAACAGCTCCAGTTCCTTGGAGTATTCAATGACCTGTCTATGCTTTTCCGCAAAACGACTGCCCAGAATGGCAATAAGCGCTATGATAAAAGCAACCATCGACCACTTCCACCATATGAGATGATACGTGCCATTCCGCTGGTAGTACCATAACAACTCAGCTACACTGATGAGCGCAAACGTACTGTATCCTGCAGCCAGCAGTATTGCTTCCTTGTTTCTTCTTAGTGCCTGGGATATGGTGCCTATCATCAGTAATGTCAGCAGGATTACCAAAATGACGCCGATTGCCTTTTGAACCAGAAATACATATAGTACGTCCCATTGACCGCTCGAGATGAAATACACGAGCAGTGCGATGATTGCAATACCGGAATACACGAGCTGGAATTTTCTTAACTTCGTGAAGATCCCATAAGGCCCCGCCCCAATAATCTGTTCGAAAAAATAACATAGTGCAGGCATTCCCGCCAGCATCGCCATATCGAACAATATGGAGTAGAGATCCCCGTAAATCTGGTAGAACGTATACAGAAATTGTGAATACGTAATGATCATCGTTCCGATGGAACCCATGACAACACATAGCGAGATCCATAATCCCTTATGGAATTTGCCAAAGAAGAATGTACAGCTGAGCATGGTCATGGCTGTAAACAGAAAGGTTGCCCCTAAGATGACATCCAACAAGCCATTATGAATATATCTCTCCTGCAGATTGGTGTATCTGCCTACCTCCACCGTCCCGAAGATTCCGAGTCGACCGTTGGTATTTTCAGTCCATATATACAGCTGCTCACCTGAATTTTCGATAGATAGGGGCAGCAGTGCCGCATTGTTGTCATAGTTATAATGATAGTTCTCATACACCTTGCGATCCTTAAGATAGATCACAATATGTTGACCTTTAATATTTTCAAAACGAATGGCAGAATTATCCTCACTCAGTTGCGGAATGGTCAAGCGAGTCCATAGTGACTCCGTAGAAGGATTTACCGTAGTATAATCCGGCTTCTCCAGCCCTTGCCGCTCCCAGACCTCATCGGGTCTTCCCACTTCGCTGATAAACCCCTGATCGTGTTCATTTCCCCATTTTACTTCCCATGTCGTAATGGGGACAGGACTGTTATCTTCCTGTACACCTGCAGCGCCTACTCCCTGCGGCCAATACATGATGAATAACAGGCTGATCCATAGGACGATGATAGCTTTGGGCACATTTTTCATTCACAGCACCTCAAAGTTCATATTTTGAGCATTTAGCAATATTCGAATGATGCAAAATGCTGCATCTATCCCCTAACTCTATCATTTATGATTCGCCATGATTTAACGTGTCACCTTCTAATGGCAAACGAAAAAAATCACATTTTAGTCCAACTATATATTTATTTCCATTTTATAACGAGGGAATCCAGTTATCCTTTGTCTTACCCGCGCAAATCTTCGAACTGGTTCTCAATCATTTCCCGTTCCGTTCGTTCATAGGCATTCCGAAACTTCAGCCACTGCTCCGTTTCCTCATCCTCATAAATCGTCCATATATCCGAAAAAAGAAAATCACGCAACTGGACAACTTGTCCGGCCCATATGCCACCGACCCAGAACAAACCGTCCGGTCTGCGAATGACTGTACGCGAAAAGCCGGGCGTAGATGCCTTTTGTCCAATTCGGATTCGAGTGATCATATTGCCAAGTGTAAACCATTCCAACTGGAATCCCTCCCTATTTCATCATGCTCCATCATAACATAGGCCTTGCTCGAAAGCTGTACCAGCTGCTCTGCGATTCAATTCGCTTCTATGGGTGTAATGGTTCCTCAAAGCAACCATTCACCTATTAAGGAGATGATTTAAATGAACGAGCCACACAAAACGGTAGAAGTAGAACGGAAAGATATCCAGCAAAAATCGGATTCCAGCATGGTCGCCTCCACTTTTATTAAATATGCGGCTTATGTACTCATTTTTTTCGGCTTCCTGTACTTTCTCGTCAAATATGTATTCCCTAAATTTTAATCATTCATATTCGGGTCAACCCAGGGAATGCTAACACGTGCAGGATTACAACGTTTAGGGTTTGGGTAACTACCGGGTAAGAACCTTAGAAAATATCAGCACAATAATACATGCTGTCAATCACATTTAATTCCTGAAAGGAGCTGCTACTTATGACAGACAGACCGATTAGTAATGACGAAAGCGACCGTTATTATGACCGATATCAGAGGTCCCGCGATATTCCGCCCGAAACGGAAGTACCCGAGGGCGATATGGATACATTTGACGAAGTGTCCGGAAGACGGATTGAAACCGATGAGACGGAGCTTCCTCCTGCAGCTGCAACGACAGTAGAGGATGAGGAGCTCGAATCACGTTTGGCAGAGCCTGCACTGGAATCTGTACCTGATGCTGATCTGCTGCAGCCAAATAGCCCGGTTGACCCGGCTGCACCTGATCCGGACGCCCTTCATGGTACTGATCTTCTCAATGGCGCGGGGGCGGGTGCCAAACCGCAGGACGACATTCTTCCACGAGGTTAAGATTGGCAAACTCCCTTGCGTCGTGAATAAGGAGGTGCAGCATAATGAAGGATGATCACCATAAGCATGTCGAGACGCCGGATAATTTGGTAACCGAACGGGACATCGATCCTGATTTCGGACTATTTACGGAAGATTCATTTCCGGACGCTCTGGAAAAAGAGGATCAGCGTGATGCTGTTGAGCATGCCATTCCGAAGGAGAAATCCGATTCTGAAGAATGATACACCTTTTCTATGAAATGAATCAGGCTGAACAATAGGGAAATCTCTCATGAAGAGGTTTCCCTTTTTAAATGTATATTACTTGCCCACATATATAGTCATGTCAAAAAGATGGCTGCTGTATTGCTACAGCGCCATCTCTCTCCGTAATATCCATCTATCGATCTGCTGTTACCGCTTTCTTCGATGCTGATTTTCCTGAACCCGGAAGCTTATGCTCCAAGCCAGACCATTTGGCTACAATCGCTGTGATTAACAGCGCCAGTCCATTGATGATAAAAATCCAGCGAATAGGCAGCCATCCACCGAGAATACCACCAATGATAGGTCCTGCCATCGTACCGATCTGGGACGCCGACTGATTCAGGCTAAAGGCCCTTCCTCGGAAGCCCGGGTCCGTCGCCTGCACAATCATGGCATTGATGGCCGGGAACACGGCCGCGAAGAACAACCCGTAGACAAACCGCAAAACACCAAAACCAATATAACCTGTCGTAAAAAATTGCAGCAGATTCCCCACTGCCCCACCGACGAGTCCAATAATCAACACTTTGCCGTAACCGATGCGCTGACCAATCTTCCCCCATCTCGGTGCCATAATGACGGTAGCTATACCTACCGCTGAGAAAATAATACCTGAGCTGAGTGATGCCCGGTCGGGCTGAATCCCCATCTCCATGACATAGACCGTAAGTAGCGGCTCAAGAATCATGACGGAAAAGGTACAGATGCCCATCATGCCTAACACCGTAATAAACAGACGATTCGCTCTGGCTTCACGGATATCATCCATGACATGGGAACGCGGCTTATTGCGATTGAAATTCTCCTCTTTTACCCAGAAGGTCGCGATTACCGCAGAGACGAGTACCACAATGGCTGAAAATAAAAAAGCATTTCGATTACCATAGTAGTGGCTTACCACACCGCCAATCAGCGGACCAATGATCCCGCCCGTAGCTCCGGCGGTGGACATGATACCGAGTGCGTATCCGGTCTTCGCTTCCGGGGTATTCGTACCTACAAGGGCAATCGCAGCCGGAACGAAACCAGCCAGCAATCCCTGAAACAGCCGGACTACGATGAGTGAATATGGGTCCTGTACAAAATAATTGATTAAATACAAAACCGCAAGGCTGTATCCCGACCGGATCAGCATCGGCTTGCGTCCGTATTTGTCTGCCAGGGAACCCCAGAACGGAGACACCAGTGCACTGGCCAGAAATGTGATGCCAAAGGCCAGCCCTGACCAAAACTCCAGGTGATCACGAACGCCAAGATCGCCGCTCAGAAACAAGGGCAAAAACGGGATGGAGATCGAATACGCGGTGCTGCAAAAAAATACACCAATCCACAAAATCACCAGATTACGCTTCCACGAGAAGTCCATATACCCACACGCCCTTTCCGTTACTGACGCCCGGGACTGCCGTGGTTTGGAGCGGACGGAACAGACCCGTACGTCCCTGCTGCGGAAGCATTTTCCTTATTTTACACCTATGCTGCCATGAAGACCATCCCTGCACCTGCAAAAGCAAAGCTTGGATTGCCTTCCTGTCCCAAAAAACGGTATGATAGTTGATGGATTATCCCAAAATAATTCCGTTGAAATACATTAAGCAGAGATGCAAGGGGGAACATTCTCATGTCTTTACGATGGAAAAAAACAACTGCTGCATCGCTGATCATGGCGCTGCTGCTTATTGTTATTAGCGGCTGCGGACGCCCTTCGAGCAGCGCTACGGAACCCGTTCCGGCACCGCCTGAAGGTCAAAATCCGGTAGCCACGATTGAAATGCAGGACGGGCAAAAAATCGTGATTGAGCTCTATCCGGACATTGCGCCCAACACGGTATACAATTTCATCTCGCTGGCCAATCAGGGTTTCTATGATGGCCTCATCTTTCACCGCGTTGTTCCGGGCTTCATGATTCAAGGTGGAGATCCAAATGGTAATGGGACAGGCGGCCCCGGATATGCCATTAAGGGTGAATTCACATCCAACGGCCACAAAAATAATCTGAAGCACACACGTGGTGTTATCTCCATGGCGCGTGGAGACAGCCTGGATTCTGCCGGGTCACAATTTTTCATTATGCTGGCAGATGCAGACCATCTGGACAACGCGTTCGCTTCCTTTGGCAAAGTCACAGAGGGAATGGACGTAGTCGATGAGATTGCTGCTCAGGAAGTGGGCCAGAACGACAAACCGGTTACCGATCAAGTCATGAAAAAAGTGACCGTAGACACGCATGGACTGGAATATCCTGAACCTGTTAAAATGCCTGAGGAATAAGCCTTCAGGCACATTCCAAACAAACAAAAGCTCTGTCTTGCGATAAATACGCAAGGCAGAGCTTTATTTAATGATAGCGTTTACATATGAGGCTTAAAAAAAAGCCCTCTACGCATTATATATGCAGCAGCTCTGCAACCCGCTGATCTCACAACATCCACCCCAACAAACGGAACCAGCCAATAATCGCAATCCATAGCGGGCAGCTGAAGGCAATCCCCCATGCAAGCCCTTTCAACATGCTGCGGTCAACTTCCACGAACAACGACTCCTTTCTCCAGGGAATAGTCGCAGTATCGGTAATACTATATGATTTTATACCCGTTTTCATTCGTCACGGAACAGCAGATTTCCTTCTTTTCTTGACTCGTTTCATGGAATGCATACCCGGAACCTGATATACTATGACTACGGATCGAAACAGGGAACCTGATTTACGTTGGAGAGGAGAATTTTCCATGGCAAAATCCAAAAAACAACCTGCTGCCCCCAAAGCAGCTCAGGATAAACCAACGACGCTGAAGGATCTGCTCAGCAGCGACGTGCTGGAGAAGCTGAAGGCTCAAGCTGATGAAGCCAAGGCTGCCGAAGCCCAGCGCAAGGAAGAGGAACGCCAGCAGGCAGAAGAAGCTCGCAAAGCGGAACAGAAGCGTCGGGATAATGACTTCGAGTATTTATTGAATAACAGCTCGCTCGACTGGAAGAAGCATAAATAACATTTCAGCAAGCGATTCGCATATTAGACGTCATTTCAGATGTAGATGCAGGACCGATTATCGGTCCTGTTTTTTTGGTTGGACAAGTATGAAGGATTCTGATTCACCTCCCTTATGCCGGGTATGTAGAGATAGAGAGTAACAGTGAAATCTTATGGACGTGGAGGGATCAGGATGAGTGAACAGCGTTTGAATGGAAAAGTGGCGATTGTAACCGGCGGTGGTTCCGGTATTGGGCAGGCTACCGCGATTCGTTTTGCAGAGCATGGAGCCAAAGTCTACATGCTGGACCGTACGCCAGAGAAAGCGGAAGAAACGAAGCAGACCATTGAGAAGGCTGGCGGCGAAGCTTATGTGATCGAATGCGATATCTCCAAACCGGACCATGTGCAAAAAGCCATTAATCAGGCTGCGGCTGAAGCCGGCAAACTGGATATTGTATTCGCCAATGCCGGGATCAACGGCACAATGGCTCCAATTGAAACGATGGAACCGGAAGACTGGGACCAAACGATGGAGATTAATATGCGCGGCACGTTTGCAACCGTCAAATACGCCATCCCCCATCTGAAAGACCGTGGAGGCAGCATCATCATCACCAGTTCGATTAACGGTAACCGGGTATTCTCAGGTATCGGATTCTCTGCATACGCTTCCAGCAAAGCCGGGCAAACCGCTTTTACGAAGATGGCTGCACTCGAACTTGCCCGTTACAAGATTCGTGTCAACGCCGTATGTCCTGGTGCCATCGACACCAATATCGATGACAACACCTATCCATCAGATGATCTGAAGGATGTACAGATCCCCGTGGAATTCCCGGAAGGCCATGAGCATCCGCTCAAGGGTGAACCTGGTACATCAGAACAGGTAGCCAACCTGGTGCTTTTCCTGGCTTCCGACGAATCTTCCCATGTCACGGGTACACGAATCTACGTGGATGGTGCAGAATCCCTCCTTCGAGGATAAGTTATCCGCCCCATCGCATCGAGCTCAATAAACCAATCATCCCGCATGTCTCCTGAGCTTCAGGATACTGCGGGATTTTCATTGTTCTCCTTTTGCCAATCACACTGCGGAACTTCTCTCCTTCTTCACCCGGTTCTTCACTCGCTCCGGAATGGCGAAGAACAGCACGTACATGAGCGAAAACAATACGGCTGCCAGTACTTCTTCCCCCAAAATGTATAACGGGTACGGTCCCAGAAGATCCAGTACGGATGCCGTCTCCGGTTTATGACGAAGAAACATATAGTTGGCTTCCAAAAGCACATCCATTCCATATACAATCAGCGCTGCCACATTAACAAAAACCATCGAACCCACAACTGATCTCCAGCTTGGACGAAGCTGTTCTACCCAGGTCATATAGAGCAAGGCAAGTATAATACAGGCATGAGCCGTAAAAAATTGAATAAAACGAAAATGTGGAACGGTATAACCGAGGTTTGGAGTTACGATCGCCATCAGCGCACCTGCAATCCCTGCAAATAATAATGCTGAATGCAGCATACGACTGCGTGTTAACAGCAGCACGGCCGATAACAACAGGGACAGACTGCACAGCTCCAGCGGAAGCGATGTCCTCACACTCCACACCCCGCCGTAGACATACCATAACTGAAGCAGCACTTCACAACCTATCATAAAGATGGCTAAAGTGATTCGCAGCACCCTACGTGTGCGTTCTGGCCAGGCTCTCAACTGATTTCTAAACAGGTACAGCAAGATAATCACTATCGCTGTGCAGGCTATCGCCCATAGATGTGGATTCGAAAACATGATAAAGGGCCGTTCATCATAAGGGTCAAGCCACTGGGGATATCCCATGTTCTTCTCCTTCCCATCACAAACAGTGATCCCTTGAAATGTAATATTTTTCATTTTGGCATTAATTGAAGCGAAAGTCTATCCGTTGATTGTTTGCAGATATGTATTGCGTTCTAATTATCTTTATGTTAAGATAAATTCAGAACAAAACAAACAAAAAGTTAGTCACTTAATAAAAGTTAAATAACAACTTACACATAATCAAGAATAACCAACCCCAATTACTCAGGAGGAATTAACAATGCAAATCAAAGGACTTCACCACGTATCCGCACTGACCGCACATGCCGCTGAAAACTATCGCTTTTATACTGATGTCATGGGCCTTCGCCTAATCAAAAAAACAGTAAACCAGGATGACGTTTCCGTGTACCACCTTTTCTATGGAGATGAAAAAGGTAATCCTGGCACCGAGCTAACCTTCTTCGAAATTCCGATGGCCGGACAGACGCGTGAAGGCGTGAACAGCATCTCTGCTACTTCGCTGCGCGTTCCGAGTGATGCTGCTCTCCAGTATTGGATCAAACGTTTTGACGAATACGAAGTACCTCATGGTGAAATTACGAATCGTGGAGGCCGCGCAACACTCTCATTTACTGATTTTGAGAACCAGCGTCTGATCTTGGTGTCTGACGAGAACAACACAGGTGTTCCTGGGGGCAAACCATGGGATCAGAGCCCGGTACCGGCTGAATATGGTATTGTCGGTCTTGGTCCTGTACACCTCACCGTTCAGGATGCCTCGTTGACGGCAGCTGTTCTCACGGAGCTGCTTGGATTCCGTCAAATAGGAACCTACCCTGCTTTTGTTGCAGGACAACCGGATGTACTTGTATTCGAATCCGGTGAAGGAGGCAGTGGTTCCGAGGTCCATGTCGAGGAGCGTAATGACTTGCCAATTGAGAGACCAGGACGTGGCAGCGTACACCATGTGGCCTTCCGGGTGGATAATGAGGAAGAATTGAAACAATGGGTAGAACGTGTTCGCAACTTCAGCTTCCCTAATTCCGGCTTCGTCGATCGCTTTTACTTCCGGTCCCTGTACTTCCGTGAAGCGAATGGTATCCTGTTTGAACTCGCAACGGATGGTCCTGGTTTTGATACGGACGAGGAACTTGCTCATCTGGGTGAATCGCTCGCTTTGCCTCCATTCCTGGAAGGCCGCCGGGCAGAGATCGAAGCCAATCTCAAACCACTGGATACCGTAATTCGTTAAGCAGCTCATAACTTTAGGATATTTCTCAGAAACCTAAAAACGATTATTGCATGCGCCCGTGGTTCAACTGACCCGCCCAACGCAAAGGCAATAATCGTTTTTTCTATAACCCATCAGTTATATATATCAAACAAGTTTTCCTTTATACCTAAACAACTAATGTGGCAATGCCAGACATTCCAGTTCAATATTTTGGGAATAATTCTGTATAAGAGCAGCACAAAGTGAGGCTGAGTATCCCCGTTTTTTTCAGCCCCACCATTCCTGCCCCTGCCTAATCAGGCAGAAACATAAGTTATTCTTTTATGACAAGCATCGACCTAATAACTCTTCTACTCCGAGAATTCAATCAAACGATTCATAATACTCATCTTCATACGCTTCTGTACGGTATTCCACGTTCTCGGCCTTCCATTCGCCATCCTGATATGCATAGGCAAAAGTCAGATCTCCGTCGTACCCAGCCGGTCCATAAGCACCGGACGCTGTGACTTCCAACTTGCCGTTCTCCACACTGTAATACACGACATCACCGAATTGAAGTTCATCATGATAAGCTATGCCATTCGTTTCTTCCTCGCTCTGAGAAGGTTCTAACTTCACCCCATCCACCGCTACGTCAATGGTCACTTTTCCAGGGGTTACGTTTACTTTGGACTTCATGTGCTGCTTCACAATCTCATCCAAAGGCTGCATGTTCATCTCTTCCAGCGTATCCGGGTCTATGATGTGTGCCTGACCCAAATAAATACCCGTCCCGTGTCCGGCAGTGAAAAGCACGATAATTTCCTTTTTGCCATCTCCATTCAAATCCAGTTCGTGCACTTCGGGTTTGTAAGACCCGCCTTCTCCCTGCCACTTGCTGAATTCACGTGTCTGTCCATTCACTTCAAGAATCATGCCGTTATATATATAACCCGAACCCTCCACTTGCATCGGGTATAATTTCACCTTTTCGTTTTCCGGAGCAACGGAAACGTTCTCTTTTTTTACAGGAGCTCTCTCTATTGAGATAAAGGATGTTTCATCGGTTTCTATATTGGATGCCACGACCCCATCGGTCTGGCTGGATTGATCATCTATGTTAAGCTGTTTTTGTTCATTGGATGTTCTGGCAGCTGAAGTTGTACTAATCGTAACAACCGCCAAAACGATCATCAGCAGGATACCTGTCCAAGTTTTCAATATTCTGGGCTCCTTCTTTTAAAAATGGAATACTACAACTATTATATCGTCATTTATCGCCCAGTCGTTGCGAATTTGTTAATGTTTCATAAAAAAAACTTTACAAACCTCAAAATTTGCGAAAGAATGTTCGGGTTTATCCATATAAAGAAAAAAACACTCCGGACACAGCTTATGGCTGCATCCGAAATGCTTTAGTTTTATCCATCAAACGATTCGTTAATTCTCTCAACTCTTCAGCGGAAGAGGAGATTTCCTCCATAATTGCCGTCTCCTCATGAGCGGCATCCATAATCCGTCTGGCCTCGTCCGAGAACGAGCCGGCTTTTCCTTGAATTTGTTTCACATGACCATGCGTCCGTTCAACCCGAACGGTCTGCTCTGCAATTTTGGAGCCGATCTCATGAGCGCCCTTCATGAACACCTCAACCGTTCCCGTCAGCTCCTGCAGCGTCTGATCGACGTTAATGGTGCGCTGGGACTCATTCACGACAAGCCCGTGCTGCTCATGAATCAGCTGTGCTGTATCGCGGATACGCTGCTGAACACGACTGATCAATTCGTTAATCCGGTGAACCGATTGTGTACTCTCGTCCGACAGCTTGCGAATCTGCTGGGCAACTACAGCAAAACCAGCTCCCTCTTCCCCTGCACGCGCTGCCTCGATGGATGCATTAAGGGCAAGAAGCGCTGTCTCCTCGGCGATGTTTTTGACCGATTGCGTAATGGCTTCAATATCCGAAGCTTCCTTCTCCAGAAGCACCATGATGTCACGGGAACGATTATGCGATACGGTCAACTCGTCCATGCCTTTCATCAGATACGAGAAAGTCTGCTTCGTTTGATCAACCGACCGTTCCATCTGCCCTGACATCTCTGTCATTCCGATCGATTGGGTATGCATGCGCTGAAAATCATTCAACATCTCATCTGCGGTAATCAGTGATTGCTGTGAGGTCACTTTTTGTTCCTCTACCCCTACGGCAATGTGATCCACCGCTTCCGACATCATTTCGATCTGTTCGGCTGCCTGGGTGATGGCTTCACTCAGCGATTGCGCATTCTGTGAGGTGGTACGCGTACTATCCGAAATATCGTTTACAATACTTCTTAGATTAACGACCATCGCGCGAAATGCGTCATATAAAACGGCAAGCTCGTCCTGTGTACGGCGCTCCGGAATTTCAGCTGTTAAATCCCCTGAGGAAACTTGCTGAGCTGCCTTGGACAGGTGAACAATTGGGCGTGTCAGCCAGCGTGAGGCAAACCATCCCAGAATTCCGTTCCAGCACACCCCTAGTATGAGTACTAAGGTGATATACAACCAGCTTGGCATGGAGAAAGAGAGCCAGTCCTGGAGGAAGAATATAAAAAAGCCGCTAGTCCCGTATGTAATAATCGAAATGATTACCAGACCTGCGACTGTCTTTGCGCCTAAAGTCCATTTCATGTTCACACCTCGTAGTCCTTTTTTCCTATTTTACCAATCATCGACCAAAAAACATGTGATCTACATCACTGAAAACGCTGAATCAGGAACCCATCTTGTCCCGCACGAATACCTTTTCATCCTTGTGGTGCATAATTTATAAGATAAGTTTGTTACACTTCGATTCACCCAGTACCACGCCAGGTTAAACCCCCTAATTTTAATTATTATCGGCAACTTGGGAAAAATCATTTAGCCTGGCATCCATTTTGCTTAAATGATATACTGAGTGCGCTTCGGCATCGCCGGAGCTGACCTATTTTTGGATGCCACTGGAGGCGAAAGAAATGTCTACAATGTCCACACGGACGGAGAAAGATTTTATTGGTGAAAAAGAAATTCCTGCTTATGCCTATTACGGTATACAGACGGTGCGGGCCGTGGAAAACTTCCCGATTACCGGCGTACCTGTGCACCGGGAGCTAATTACAGCCCTCGCTGCCGTGAAGAAGGCTGCCGCAATCACGAATATGGAGCTGAAGATGCTGCCGCCGAAAATCGGCGATGTCATCGTGATGGCCGCTGAAGAAATGATGAAAGGTCATCATCTGGATCATTTTATAGTTGACTCCATTCAGGGCGGTGCAGGCACCTCCATGAATATGAATATGAATGAAATTTTGGCCAATCGCGGACTGGAACTGCTGCTGCAAAACAAAGGGGACTACTTCCATTGCAATCCCAACAACCATGTGAATATGTCCCAATCGACCAATGATGTCATTCCAACGGCACTGCGGATCGCGGCGTATCGGTTGTCTGAAACACTCCTTGATACCATGCAGCGTCTGAAAGATGCTTTTCTAAAAAAAGAACTGGAGTTCAATGATGTCGTCAAAGTAGGACGCACCCATCTCCAGGATGCCGTGCCGATCCGTTTGGGACAAGAATTCGGTGCCTATGCGCGGGTGCTGGGACGCGACATGGAGCGTCTTGAATTTGCGAATCGCCGCCTGCTGACGATCAACCTCGGAGCTACGGCAGTAGGAACTGGGCTCAATGCCAAACCGGAGTACATCGTTAAGGTCACGGAACATTTGTCCGATGTTACCGGACTGAAGCTGCAGACAGCTGATGATCTAGTTGATGCCACTCAAAATACGGATGCTTATATGGAGCTGTCTGCTGCCCTCAAGGTATGCGCGGTCAACCTGTCCAAGATCTGTAACGATATTCGAATGATGGCTTCCGGACCGCGTGCAGGATTCAATGAGCTTCGTCTTCCGGCCCGTCAGCCCGGTTCTTCCATCATGCCAGGTAAGGTCAATCCGGTTATGGCCGAAGTGATCAACCAGGTCTCCTTCCAGGTCATGGGGAACGATCATACCATCTGCATGGCGTGTGAAGCCGGACAATTTGAATTGAATGTCATGGGTCCTGTCATCGCGTTCAACCTGCTGCAATCCCTGAAAATCATGAATAACGGCATTGACGTGTTCACCCGTTATGCTGTGGAGGAAATGGAAGCCAACCGTGAACGCTGTGCACTGATCATGAAGCAAAGCTTCAGCGTTATTACGGCCCTCAACCCACATCTGGGTTATGACGTGGCAGCATCCATTGTGAAGGAAGCTCTGAAAACGGGTGCTTCGCTCCAAGAGATCATTCTGGAACGTGGATTGCTCACGATAGAGGAGCTCGAAGAAATCATGCATCCGGAACAGATGACTACACCAGGTATTGCTGGTGAGCGTTTCCTGCACAATATGTAATGAGGTTTGACTGACTCGAATTCATCATGATTATGAATCCAAACAGAAGGCCCCTGCACACCGTTAATTCGGGTGAGCAGGGGCTTTATGGTGTTATAACGCTGATGCTATAAGAATGAAGAGATTAAGGCATGAAGGTTTATTTTAACTCCAGCGCTTGCGCTCAAGCGAAGACAGGATCTGCAGCTCCTCCCTGTACTTTGCCACCGTTCTGCGGGAGATCCTGATGCCCTCCCCGGCGAGCAGCGCTGCCAATTGACTGTCCGAATACGGCCGGCTAACCTGCTCCGAACGGATGAGTTCCTTCAATCGAAGTTTAACCACTGATGCAGAAGCGGGATCTCCGCTTGCTGTCTCAATGCCTGTCGTAAAAAAGGACTTCAATTCGAATACCCCATGGGGTGTCTGAATATATTTCCCGCTAACGGCACGGCTCACCGTGGACTCATGCATGTCAATCCTCTCGGCAACGTTAGCCAGACTAAGCGGTTTCAGACCAGCGAGTCCTTCATGCAAAAAATGTACCTGCTCACTCATCACTGCCGTGAGAACACGCATCAAGGTCCTGCGCCGCAGCTGCACACTGCGGACAATGGCTCTCGCCTCCGCTGCCCGCGCCGACCAGACTTCGTCTGGAGCTCCATGCCTGATCCAGTGGGAACATGCTTCATTCATGGATACACGAAGGTTCCCTGCCGAATGGAGCCCGATATAAATCTCGCCATGCCGAAGTTCCACCATGCCATCCGGAATAATGTAATGAGGACGCTCTTGGCACCCAATGGAACGACAGGGTTTGGGGTCGAGCTGCGTAATGTAATTATACGCAGCCTGTGCCTCACGTGAGGATATACCTAGCCTGGTTCCCGCTTTCCCCGGATGGAAGGGCACGAGTTCCCCCAGTCCGGCCTGAACCATTTGCTCGGCATGGAGAGCGGCTGACGAATCCCGGCGGATCTGAAGCAGCAAGCACTCATGCAAGCTGCGTGCCCCAACGCCTGCAGGATCCAGCGACTGAAGAATATCCAATCCTGCTTGCAGCCCATCCACAGAGAAGCCGGATATCGATGACAATTCGGCGAAATCTATCGTCAGATAACCGTCACTATTGACACATCCCGCCAAATATTCAGCTGTTCCCTTCACCATAGGCGGGAGATCCAGCAAGCGAATCTGAGCAGACAGCAGCTGTTCAAGCGTTGGCTCATCACTTTTCACCTGCAGCAACGGGTCGTAGGAAGCGAACGTTCTCTGATTTCCTTTCCGCGGGAGGCGGACCAGCGGTGCAGCGTGCTCCTCCACTTCAAGTACCGGATTCTCTTCGGCTGCTTCCTGAAGATAACGGTTCAAGTCCTGACCGGACAACGTCAGCAAATGAATGGACTGTTTCATCTCTGGCGTCATGGACAGCCGAACACGCTGTTCCTGAACCAGCTGCATCTCCAGCATGATTCTCCCTCCTTCTGCGCGGATTGGAATTTGATTTATATTTTCCGGAAAAAGAGTACAAAAGTAAATGCTTTACTACAAGCATCAGCCGCTGTACGCCTCAATACTTTTCGGAAACCAGCTTCGCTTGTGTAAAGAGCAGCAGATAGTCTCTTCCGCCCGCTTTGGAGTCCGTACCTGACATGTTGAATCCGCCAAACGGATGCGTGCCAACCAAAGCACCTGTGCATTTCCGGTTAAAATACAAATTGCCAGCAAAAAACTCTCGTCTCGCCAGTTCCAGATGCGCACGATTCCGTGAAATGACTGCACCTGTTAAGCCATAATCCGTGTTGTTTGCAATATGAAGAGCTTCCTCAAACGTATCTGCCTTGATAAACGCGAGTACAGGTCCAAAAATCTCTTCCTGTGCAATGCGTGCCAGCGGGTCAACATCCGCGATAATCGTCGGTTCAATGAAATAGCCTTGGGCATCCCCTGTACCACCGCCCAACACAAGCCTGCCTTCGCCCTTGCCCACTTCGATATATTCATTAATCTTGGCATAAGCCTTGTCATCAATAACTGGTCCTACATGACTGCTTACCTCGAGCGGACTGCCCATCGTGAGCTTCTTCGTGCGCTCAATGACCTTTTGTAATACCTCATCATATACATCCTTATGAATAATGGCGCGGGAACACGCGGAACATTTCTGTCCAGAGAATCCGAATGCCGAAGCGGTAATGGAGTCCGCAGCCAGTTCCAGATCACTTTCGCTGTCCACAACGATCGAATCTTTACCGCCCATTTCTGCAATTACCCGTTTGATCCACTTTTGCCCTGGAGCTGTGCGAGCAGCCCGTTCGTTGATCCGCAGACCCACATCTCTCGAACCGGTGAAGCTGATAAAGCGAGTCAGCGCATGATCCACCAGATAATCGCCCACTTCGCTGCCCGGGCCTGGCAAGTAGTTCACTACGCCATCCGGCAATCCTGCTTCAGTGAGCAGTTCCATGAACTTGGCTGCGATCACCGGTGTCGTGCTGGCCGGCTTCAAGACAACTGTATTACCCGATACGAGCGCGGCAGAAGTCATGCCAGCCATAATGGCCAGCGGGAAGTTCCAAGGTGGAATGACAACCCCCACGCCAAGCGGGATATAGGTCAGTTCATTATCCTCGCCTGCAATCCGGGTCAGGGGCTGAGGTTCACTGAGACGCTGCATTTCTCTTGCGTAGAACTCCATAAAATCAATAGCTTCCGCTGTATCTGCATCTGCCTCCGGCCAAGTTTTGCCTGCTTCATACACCATCCATGCAGAGAATTCATGCTTGCGCAGGCGCATAAGCGCAGCTGCTTTGTACAGATATCGTGCGCGTTCATTTGGATCTGTATGTTTCCAGGTACGGAATGTTTCTGCTGCTGTCTGAATCGCCTGCTCTGCCAGCTCCTGATCTGCCTGAAAAATCGTTCCGATCACCTGATTCTTAGCCGCCGGGTTAACGGAGGTTAACGTGCGGCTGCTCGTTATGTTCTGCCCGCCGATAATAATGGAATATTCCTGTCCGAGCTCAGATTCCACCTTGCGAAGTGCGCTCTCAAAGGCTTCCTTGTTCGCTGGTACAGCAAAGGGCGTAAATGGTTCGTTAACAAAAGGGATATTCATGAATAATTCCTCCTTCAGGATGTTGGAATCACTGGCTGCTCGCCTGATTTACCATGCTATTTCACTCTCAGCCAATATATGTAGCAAGATCCGTGCCAACTCCGATGAAGAATGAATATTTTAATAAAATAAATGATCTGGCACGATTTTTGCTTTATTAAACGGCTATAAGAAGCATTGATCCCTAAGGAGGAAACTGGCGTGAGTATTGGAACGGAAATGTATCGTAAAACACTGCTGACCGTTGCAGGTAATAAAGCTGTGGAGAATCTGTCCATCAAATACGGTAAAAAGCTGGCAGGCAAGTTTATCGCTGGCAGCACTCTGGAAGAGGCACTGGAGGAGATTCGGGTCCTTAACAACAAAGGCATTATGGCCACACTGGATCATCTCGGGGAAGGCATCACAAGGTTGAGCGAAGCTGCCCTCTATCGTGATGAATATATAAGACTCGTGGAAGGCATAGCTCGCCAAGGAGCAGATTCCAACGTATCCCTGAAGCCAACCCAGATGGGCCTTGCGCTCGATCCGGAGGAGGGTTACCGGAATATCCGATCCGTAGCGGCACAGGCGAAGCTGCATGATCTGTTTGTCCGAATTGATATGGAGGACAGCCCATTCACCCAGGCTACGCTGGATATTGTCCGCCGCTTGCATGCAGAAGGACTTGATAACACGGGAACTGTACTGCAAGCCTATCTTCATCGTACCGAACAGGATACACGGCACATGATTCGTGAAGGCATTCGGCTTCGCCTCGTCAAAGGCGCTTACAAAGAGCCCGCAGCCGTGGCATATCAGAATGCTTCCGAAGTCATTGATCAATTCAAATCCATGATCCGCCAGCATCTGGATCAGGGTGTTTACACAGCGGTCGCTTCGCATGATGATCACATTATCTCGTGGACTAAACAGTATGCCAAGGACCGTGGCATATCCCCAGATGCGTTTGAATTCCAGATGCTGTACGGGCTGCGCATGAGCGAACAGGAACGACTTGCACGGGAAGGTTATCGCATTCGTTGTTATGTACCCTATGGAACGATGTGGTATCCGTATTACACTCGCCGCCTTGCCGAGAAGCCGGCCAATCTCTGGATGGTTGTCAAAAACATGTTTAGATAATCAGACTTTCCCTTTCCTGGTTCGATTGACCGGAGTGAAGCAAATATATGGAGCCATGTGAGCCCTGTTTTCTCAGGTCGCATGGTTTTTTTATCCCCTCTGTCATGCCCCCTTCCACACTGCTAATGTCTAAAAAATAAGAAACCCCAAATTGAAATGTCCAATATTTAAGACACTAATGATTGTTCAATAAATATTGACCACCATCAGTTCGGTGTCACATAACTTCACCTCCCTATGACTTCAAATGCTCAGACTATTTAGGGACAGTTGCGTAGAGAAGCAACCTATCCGTATGTAAGCGTATACTAATCTAATTGCTTTATTTATTATTTAATCCTCCCTATAACACCTACTACACCTCATGTCAAAAAATATATACACAACTTATTTGTGTCGCTATAATAGGGCTAACCATTCTTTATCGTTAAGATCACTTTATTGCTGCTCAACGATTCGCATTGCAAGTCATGGCACACAAGTGTCGTTTCTGATTATCATGCTCGAACCCGAGGTGAAACGGATGAAACATTTGCTTCCAGATGTAATGTCCCTGCTGCGGACAGACCTGAGTACGTTAAAGGATAGTACGCACTTGCCTGTTATTTCTTCGTCTACTGCACTCCCCGAGGCCATTTCCTATTTTAGCGAAAGCCCCCACCTGTTGATCCAGGATGAAGGCTCCCCTGTTGGATATATTGAAGTAACTGATGTTTTGCAGCACATGCTGCAAGCCTATCGCCTCATGGAGGCTTATTTTGAAACCACCATTGAAACGGCAGGTACAGCCCTTACCCTAATTAATGAAGAAGCGAAGGTGGCTTACTGGACTACGGATGCAGAGCGTGTTTTCTCCATTAACAAAGAAGACATTATCGGACAGCCGGCAGCAGACTTCTTCCCGCCTGATCGGCTTCAATCGCTCAAAACGTTATACACCGGCGATACGGTCTACCGTAAACAGCACCAGCCCCGTCCGGATCTGTTCGCTCTCATCAATGCACGTCCAGTGGTTCTTGATGGACGTATCGTGGGTGCAGTAGCTGCCGAAGTGGACATAACAACCGAAATCCGCCTGCATCAGGAACTATTACATATGACATCGAAAGTCCAGCACCTGGAGAAGGCCGTGGCGCGGCTTCGTCCGGATTCCGACCCGTTCGCGGGAATCAAAGGGAGTAGTCCGGTCATTAAGCAGTGTCTCGAGACCATACGCAAGATTAGTAGTACTTCAGCCACCGTGCTCATACTGGGTGAAAGCGGAACAGGCAAGGAGTTATTTGCCAAAGCCATTCATGACCTGCGCGAGTCGCCATCCGCGCCTTTTATCGCCATCAACTGCGGTGCGATTCCCGCTTCATTGTTCGAAAGTGAATTGTTTGGTTATGAAAAAGGGGCATTTTCCGGTGCTGATCCCAAAGGGAAAAAGGGGAAAATTGAACTGGCCGAAGGCGGTACGCTCTTCCTGGATGAGATCGGCGAAATGCCGCTGGAATTGCAGGTGAAGCTGCTGCGGGTCCTTCAGGAAAAAAGCTACTTCCCTGTTGGCGGAACACGCTTGAAACAGGCGAATTGCCGAATTATCGCTGCAACCAACCAGAATCTGCTGGGCATGATTGCCAAAAACCAGTTTCGGGAAGATCTATACTATCGCCTGAATGTCATCAATCTCATCATCCCTCCTCTGCGCATGCGCAAGGAAGATATATATGAACTGACCCAGACGTTCCTTCAGGAGTTCTCCCTGCTCTATAACCGTCACATTGAACTCGTTCCTCCCGAAGTATTCAAGCTGCTGTTCAGCTACGAATGGCCAGGTAATGTGCGGGAGCTTCGCAATGTGATAGAACGCATTACCATTCTTACAACGGATGGTGAGGTCAAGGCGGAATATTTGCCGGAATCCCTTACCTCATTGGTACAGCCCCGCTCCTCCACGGCGGATGAGACTGCATTGCTGCATGTCATACCGGTACAACCTACGCTCTCATCAACCGGCGAATCTCCGGATACCATTGCAAAAGGAAACGAGAGCGAATCCTTCAAAGTCTGCCCCCTGTCTTATCAGGAAAGGCTGGATTCATATGAAGCGAATCTCCTGCGTCAGTGTCTGATCTCGGCAGGTGGCAATAAGCGTACACTCGCCAGGCAGCTAGGCATCTCCAGAGCCACGCTCTATAACCGAATGAAGAGGCTTGGTCTATGACCAGCCTCTTCTGTATTTCATGATCCATATCGTTTATAACACTCGTGCAAGACGAATCAACGCGGTTCGCAAATGGCGGTAAAACGTGGCCCGGCTCATAGAGCAGGCCTGAGCTGCGGCCGTTGGATTACCCGCATGAGTCCAGTAAGCTGCATAGAGGAGCATCTGATCCTGCTGGGAAATTCCGTGTGCACGCCCCTCCAGAAGATCCAGCACATGCATCTGCAGCTGTATCCCGTCTCTCACACCACTCACCCGCGCAGCATACGTTTGCAGTTCACCCGGGGAGTGTAAATGCGCCAGCATTTTTCGCAAATCTGACTCAGACCACGGAACCCCATCCGCCCCCTCACTCGTTGCTTCATATGGCAGCCTGCTCCCTTGTTTCTCGGGATCCAGCAAGGACATCACCCATTCTCCAAATAATCCATTTCGCAAATCCAGGTCCATGACATCAGCCTGATCCTCATATCGGTCACAGATACGTGTACGCGTTCTTCTCATTCGAAAACCGATGCTCTGTAAAAACAGCTTCAGATTCGGATTGGTCGCCACCAGCATAACTCTTGCTCCATCACCCAGAAGGGATAGCCTGTCCAGCGACATGTAGCCCACGAGCTCTTCACGTCTGTATCCGGGTACGTTATCACGGGCAGCAGCCAGCACGGCATAATGAGTATCCGTCTGATCCGGGTCACACGCGAGTTCCTGCGGGCTAAAGCATTCCTTCATTTCCGCCGGAAAATATCTTAACAGCATCTCACTGCTCTCCCGGTGGACAAGTACCGTAATAAACATGGCAATAGGCTCCCCGTTCTGATCACGCATCAGCACAATTCCTTCAGGGTAACGCTGTGCCAGCTCATCCAGAAATGGGCGATAAGGCTCAGCCTGCCACGGCTCCACACTGTATTCGCACCATTCCTCCAATAAGCTGTGCAGCAAGGGCAGGTCCCCCTCTCGCATGACCTCCAGCGGTGAAAAGAGGGCCTCCGTGGATACATCCGCATATTTCCGATGCTGAAGCATGGATTCCTGACAGAGCAGGAGCATTCTCCGGGCAATCTGCCGCTGCTCATGTGGTCCCGCCTGTGCATGCAGGGGCAGTAACAAGCTCGCGATACGTACCCGCATGGCTTGCAGCCGCTGCGGTTCACGCTGACGAAAGTCCCGAAGCAGATGTACTCTGGCCAGATCATGCAGCGCCAGGCCATCCGGAACGGAGCGGATGAATGACATTCGCTTCAGCGCCAGATATTCGCCAAGCGTCACTTCCGTTTGCAGAACCGAGGATAACAATTCCTGATTGGCGGTTTCGAGCAGCGTGAGCACCTCAATCATGGGATGCAGACTTGGAAGCGTCAATTCGAGCAATAAGCGTGCACTGATCATATAGGATAGCTCGGCCCATTCCGCAAGAGGTGCGTTTCGCCGATGATCGGCAGCTTCCACCGCTAGGGCAAGTCCAAACGGATGCCCGTCCGTCATTCGTGCAATCGTACCTGCGATACTAATATTTATGAGTCCTGCACCAGCAATGTACTCCGATACTTCTTCATTTGTGAAATGCTGAAGCGGCATCTGCACCAAGTGCTGTCTCAAACGTGGATGCGTGCGCCATGCCGTAGCCGGTTCGGATCGTGAGGCCAGTATGATCAGCACTCCACTGGAGGAGAGTTTATTGACGAAAACCTCCATAAACCAACTTTCCAGCAAGGCAAGTTCTTCATAGTTATCCACCGCAATGACCAGTCTCTTGTGAACCGACGTCTCACTCAATCGGCTAAGTGGGCGGAGATGGCCCTCACTCCCCAGCGTTTCCAGTCCCAATGTCGAGGAGAGATACTCCAGAAAGACCGAGGGGGTTGAACCACAGGATCTGCCATCCATCCATATGGACGTAGCCCCCCGATTACGTGATACCGACAACATCTCCGAGAGCAGGGAGGATTTCCCGATCCCTCCCATTCCCGTTACCGAAAAAATGGTCAAAGGTGCTTCCGGATGGTTAAACCAGCGATCCAGAATCATTAATTCCTTGACTCGTCCTACAAAACGTTTGCCACGGTCATAGTGTCTATCGCTCTGTACCTCACTACTGTTTCCCATTTGAGCCCTCCGTACTAGATACTGGTACTTTTACGCTAAGCATTATCCAAATGCTCCATATACGCCATTCCCTTGCAAAATTGAGACTATATTGAGACGCACACTAACCTATGAAATGATAAAATTTTAAAAAAAGCCACATTATTGATGGCTCCGAACAGCATCATGCAAACGTTTAACACGGGGTACATACGCTTCATTTTCTATAATCTCTTACCTTTGCACAAACTTATTTAACTGTTCCGCCAATCAAGCAAACCATCTAGTCACATTTGTCTGTACCTGATGCTGAAGTACATAAGCACCTACCCATCTCAAACTTCTTGCTTCCCTTCCAAAACCATAATGATTCCAGGAAAGGCGGATTTGTGTGAGAAAAAAACTCGACATCTGTAATCTGAGCGGACAACTCGGAATCCAACATGAAAAGCTGGCTGATTGGTTGAAGGAACACGGATTTCTAACCCATGAGGCTGAGGCTCAGGGCCGCAATGATCAAACGTCATCTCCGTACCGATTGGCACCCCCCACCTCATTATCACTCGCTCCCTCAACAGGTCAACCCAAACTCTTTCGCGGCAGGCGTTCCATGTCCGGTCGTTCGATACTGCCGCAGCTACGTCCATCCCGCCGAATCGACAAAAACTGCTAAACCACACTCCGAGGCTTCCCACTATCAAGATTGATACGTCTGTTTATCCTCCATCATCGCGTAAGCAAGCAGCGCCATCTCCAGGCATATTCTTCTCCCCTGGTCCATATAACCAGGTCCCATCAGCTCTTCCAACTTCTCCAATCTGTTGTACAACGTCTGTCGATGTATAAATAATTGGGCAGCAGCGTCACGCTTGGAACCAAAATTCCGCAAGTAGGCTTCAAGCGTCTCCACAAGCTGGAGATGATGTGCACGGTCGTATTCGATCAGCACACCGAGATGATCTTCCACGAAGGGCTGAAGGAAGGATTGAGGCAGCGCCTTCAACATTTGATATATACCCATACGTTCGTAAAAGTAAATATGTTCCATCCGACTTACTGAACGTGACACCTCGATAACCTGATACGCTTCTTGAAGACTGTCCGGCATACCGGTCAAGCGGTTGCGAATTTTGCCAAACCCGGCATATATCGCAACCTGCTTCAGGTTACGGCTCGCAAAGCGTTTTACATCCCCAATAATGCTTTCGAGGGACCCAACCAGCTTATGGGAGGTGGATGCAGCACTCTCTTCCTTGGCACAGCACAGGTAGACCTGGTTATTTTTCAGCATGATCAAGCTCTGCAGATTGTTCTTCTTCAACAAGGATCTTAACAAAACAAGAATATCCTGATGATTCGCCTCCATCCGTTCACGTCCGGTCCCCCTCAGCTGATGCTCAATCTCAATCACTCCTCCTGCAAACCAGTACTGTCCCTTTACCAGCAATCGGAGCCCCATCCGGGTCTGTGCCTGTTCTTCCTGATGGATATGACCATTCATCAAGTCCTGAATTAATTCATTCTGATTGCGTACCATCTTCTCTTCGAGAAACTGGGAACGAAGCGTCAGTGCGGCTGCCGCCTTCGCCGTGTAATCAAGCAGCAATTTGAGATATTCCACTGGTGCAGAGGGATGCACCACCATGCCTACAGCTGAGAACACCTGACCAAAGCAGACCACCGGATGACACAGCAGCATGTGCTGCTCATCGATGCGAAACCATAGTTCGGTATCCGAATCGTTCAGATCCAAATGCTCTACTTCCTGTTCATACCAGGTATAGATGGCCTGCTCCATCTCCGGGGGAAGACCCGGGACAAAGCTGCCTGGCTCCATGGACGAAATATAGACAACCGGTTTGGCCGCGTATTCATGAAGCAGATGGAGTACGGCAGACATGTCGGTGCTCTGCAGTGTCCGCTGCTGAAGCTGACGGGAGTATGCCTCCAGACTCTTCAGCAGCTGATGCTGATGATTAATGAGCAGAGCATGAATATCCTGCGTAATCTCCACGAACCTTACTGGCTGTTCGAATACAATCAGCGGAAACTGATGTTGATCCGCCAGTTCAATTAATTGTTCGGGAATGCCATGAATGCTGGTGCCAAACTCCACACACAATCCTGCCGCGTCACTATGAATCAGCTGGAGCAAATATTCTTCACGCCCCTCTTCCGATTGAAGCCACAGCCCTGTGGATAATATAAGATCATGGGGGCTGACATACGGAGAGACATTGGTAATCTCCAATACATGAACCCATCCAACCTTACGGGATGTTCCCCCGCTTCCTGCAACCAGACGCGCTCTGGCAAAGACAGGGCGTGCCAACAGATCCTTTATCGTAAACACACGATCATTTCTCAATATCGATCCCTCGTAATGTTATTTTTTCTTACATTATAATTCATGGACAAATGTCCTGAACAGCCCTTTTCGACATAATGTTGATTGATTTCCTTGAAACATAGACATTAAGTAAGGTGCAAAACAGTTACTCAGGTCATAAACTTGTAGTATAAGTTGACAACCATTAAATGGACGAGGTGCATGGGCATGAGAATCGGTATCCCAAAAGAAATCAAAAACAATGAAAACCGTGTAGCCATAACCCCTGCAGGAACGGCTGATTTTGTCAGAGCAGGGCATCAAGTCATGATTGAACAGGGTGCAGGATTGGGCAGCGGATTCACAGACAGCGAGTATGAGGCTGCCGGAGCAGTCATTCAGACTCAAGCCCAATCCGTTTGGTCGGAAGCTGACATGATTATCAAGGTCAAAGAACCTCTGGCGAGTGAATATAGCTATTTTCGTCCAGGGCTGATTCTCTTCACCTATCTGCACCTGGCGGCAGAACCGGAACTGGCGAAGGCTCTTGTTCAGAGCAGGGTAACTGCCATTGCATATGAGACTCTGGAGGTAAATGGTACCCTTCCCTTGCTGACCCCAATGAGTGAAGTGGCAGGACGGATGTCGGCACAGATCGGGGCACAGCTGCTGGAGAAAACCGAAGGTGGCAAAGGCATTCTGTTATCCGGCGTGCCTGGTGTCAGCCGCGGCAAGGTGGCCATCATCGGCGGTGGTACGGTCGGTACCAATGCGGCCAAAATTGCGATTGGTCTCGGAGCGGACGTGACCATCCTCGACCTGAATCTGAATCGCCTGCGCCAGCTGGATGACATATTCGGCAACCAGATCCATACGCTGGTATCCAGTGCATCCAACATCGCGGCTGCGGTCGCTGAAGCGGATCTGCTGATCTGCGCGGTGCTGATTCCCGGCGCCAAGGCGCCGAAACTCGTCAGCGAACAGATGGTCAAGACCATGGCACCCGGTTCGGTCATTGTGGATGTCGCTATTGATCAGGGTGGAATTGTAGAGACCATTGATCATATTACGACCCACGATGAACCGACTTACGTGAAGCATGGTGTCGTGCATTACGCGGTAGCGAACATGCCTGGCGCGGTGCCGCGCACATCCACGGTGGCGCTGACTAACGCCACCATGCCTTATGCGCTGCAGCTGGCCAACCATGGTGCAGCCTCCGCGATTCGCGGCAGTGCATCCATTCGCAGCGCGGTCAACGTGCTGAATGGACATATCACGTATGAGGCGGTGGCCCGGGATCTCGGGCATGCCTATGTCCCTGCAGGACAGGCGCTGGAGCACCCCGCCGCTGTCCAGTAATCTGTATATGATCGTTCCACCGGGCGCCTTGCCTTTCTCGCCTGTGGAACGAACAGAAGCGCCAGCCCGGGCATAGGTAGTCCGGACTGGCGCTTCTCGGTTTATTTTGCATGAAATAAGTTCTACTAGGGTTATAAGTTCCGGCTTCTGAGATATTCCAACGTTCAAACGGCCCGCTCACTGCACACCTCGCGAAAGTTACAATCCCTGCACGCACGACGTGAAGGCATCGGAGTAAAGTACGACATGTCTTTGGGACGATTATGATACTCATCTGCCACGCAGGAACGCATCTCCTCAATGTATCTCCCCACATTGTCTTCGACCTTCTGCAGTTCCTCTTCGGTCGGCGTAAACTCGCGATGTGTCCCGGTCAACAGGTACTCCACTCGCAGCTCAATCTGCTCCAGCGGCACCCGGTAATGGTCCCTGACATACGCGGCGTACAGCATGAGCTGGTCCGTAAAATCATCCTCCTTGCCCGTCTTCCAGTCCACAATTACAATGTTGCCGTTGCTGCGGCGATACAACAAGTCCATCTTCACGTATACTCGCGTATCATGCAGAATCATGGTGTCCCATTTCTCAATCTCCAAAATATCCGTACTCGCCCGGGACAGATCTTCCCAAGTAAGAGTCTGATACATATGGCTTACACACGCCGAAGCTCGCTCCTTAATCGTTGCAATTCGGTCATTCAGCGTGTCATCTCCGTAGTAGATCTCGGATAGCATCACCCGATTCTTCGGGTCCAGACGCCACTGATCCTGATCCATTGATTCCACATAGGCCTGATTAAGCAGCTTGCGCATCGTTTGTTCCAGAAAAGATTCACGCGGCTTGTCTTTGCCTTCCTCCCTGCTGCGGACTGCTGACTCACACATCCGGTGTGCGAGGTCACCAAAAACGAGGTATAGATTGCTGAGCTGTTTCAATCGGTACAGACGGACCTGCATCTCATCAGCCGATTCTGCCTTCCAGCCGTTATGGGCTCCGTAATAATGATAATAATATTTGCGCAGGCACTCATCGAACATGCTTGCCCGCGACTGCGAATACGACCACTGCGGGTATTGTGCCATAAGCTGTTCTGCCTTTCTGTATACCGGATCTGTATGAGATCCCTTGATGCTCACAGTATATAGGATGGGATGAAAATGCCGCAAGCTGTCCTGTGTATTTTGTACTGAACGCAACCGTTTCCGATTCGGAGCGTAACGTTTATATAGTATCATCACCAAAAGATGAAATGGCGAAGCAAAACGCATAATATACTAAATAGAGGACAGGATGTTGCAGTTATATAAGATGCATCAAAAAATTCACACGATTACGAAGAGGGCAGAATAAATCTGGAAAAGCGGAGCTAAAAGCTTTCTGAAAGAAAGCTGCATCGAAAGCATAAACTTCGCATTTATCACCGGATTTCCCCTTATTGAAAGGGATAGAAGAAATCTGGGGATAACAGCGATTGGAAGATTGTTCTGAACGCGGAGTAGACTTGTGTAACCTAATCGATTCATCTTATATGGAAAATCATGTACAGGCATATCCTAAAAGGAGGCACCACCCATGAATCGACCGGATTGGTTCCAGGCGGAAATGGCTTTGCAACAGATCCAGGTCATTGGCAGCGACCGAAATGAGCTGGTGAATATCATCGGCCATGCAGAAGGAATCCATTGCATCGGAACAGGTACGGATGCGGCTGTTTTTACGTACGATGGCTTGCCCCAATATGCATTCAAAGTGTATTCGGATCACGCCCTGGAGAAACTGGAGAACGAGAAGCGGGTCTATGAACAGCTGCGTGGATTACCCTACTTCCCCACCTATTACGGCTGTGGTCGAAATATTCTGGTCATCAGTTATGAACCCGGAGATACACTGCTGGAGTGTCTGGAAAAAGGAATTCCGGTTCCCGAACAGGTGATGACAGATGTGGACGAAGCGCGGTCAGCTGTACGCAGCCGTGGCCTCAACCCACGGGATATTCACCTCAAAAATGTACTTCTTCAGAACGGACGCGCGAAGGTTCTGGATGTCTCGGAGTACATTAAGGAAGGCAATGATAACCGGTGGGAGCATCTCGTCTGGGCGTATCACAACATTTATCCAAGAATCAAAGGCACGCCCATTTCCCCGCGTATGCTGCAAACGATCAAATGGGGCTACAATCAGCTGGATCAGGCCAATCTCAAGATGGACGACCTATCCAAGAAAGCAAATCGTCTATTCGCCAGGTTTATGAAATAAAAAAGGTTACTCTCACAACAATGTACTTTCACGGAACATATTCTTCGGTATCCATAATAAAACCCGGTCATCCCCACGAAGGGTGAGAACCGGGTTTTATTTGTAATATACAACATTGTAAAGGAAATTATCATCTGAGTCTTATATGCCGCAGCTTATCCGGATTCCGGATCATATAAATTTCTTGAACGAGGTTATTTCTTATAGCTAGGCTGACTACCGTTGGGGAAGCCTCATTGGGGACCTGTATCAGAAGACCATGTTGTCCGTTGATTCTAACCACCCGTACCGATCCCAGGCTGTCTCCCTTGGCTACAAGACCTCCAATGAATGCAATGACGCGTTGACTGGATACAATCGGCTTCACAGCTGCCGTGATTTTGCCACCACCATCACTATACAGCGCAACATCATCTGAGAGAAGCTGGAAAAGCTCAGCCATATCGCCCGTCGACGCAGCCTGAAGAAAACGCCGTGTCAACTGCTCGGTTTTCGCATTGGGAACCCATTCAATTTCGAATTCGTTCTCCATTTTTTGTTTGAGACGACTGAAAATTTTACGACATCCCGTCTCGGTTTTACCAAGAAAGTCTGCGATAACATCGTATTCAAATACGAATGCCTCTCGCAAAATAAATACCGCTCGCTCGACAGGGGTCAACCGTTCAAGCATAACAAGAAAGGCGTAAGAGATCGTATCTTCCAGCTCAATCGTCTGAAATGGATCCATTCCCTCTGCTCGGGTTGATGCTGGGATGATCGTATATTCTTGCAACAAGGGCTCCGGCAACCAGGGACCGATGTACACTTCTCTCTGTGCCTTGGCTGACTTCATATAATCAAGACAGCGGTTCGTAACGATTTTGCATAAGTAAGCCTTCAGATCGCGAATGTGTCCTTCATCCTGATGTATGGCCTTCTGCTGCAAGGTCACAAAAGTGTCCTGCACCAAATCCTCGGCATGGGTGACCGATCCCAGCATACGATAAGCGATAGAAAACAGAAGAGCTCTGTATCTACTGTATACTTCATCAAGTTCCATCCTGTGCCTCCTCTGTTTAGATGTCTGTATCTGCCAATATCATCCGAGCAGCTTCACGTGCACTGGCCAGCGAAGCATGAACCAGCATCCCCTCACTCCCAACCCAATCACCAGCAACATAGATTCCCGGGCGACCCTTGACCCTCGGGCCTGGCCTCCCCGGGAGACCGCCCGTTACAGCGGCCGGAATGGCATGGGTAACCAGCATTCGTGGCAGAAGCCGCTTCCGGACAACATGCTCTCGCCAGCCTGATTGAATGCAATCCAGAAATCTAGTCAGCTCGTATTCATCCCTTTTGGGATCGGAATGCCCTGTTGCTGGTAAATACTTCATGACGTGTACAACGTTACGTTCGGAGTGAATGGATAATGAAGCCGTAGCAGAATGATTAGAATAATACCAAGGGGCGTCGGCACCCAGAACAAAGGTCGTTTTGGGATTCGGCATCCCTGTCACAACCAGATCCAGACACGCTGCATAAACTGGAACAAGCTGCCTGTAGATTGCTTCTTCGGTGATAGTAAGTGTAGGATTCAAAAAAGCCAATGTACTCCTTGGCCCAGTAGTGGAGATGATATTGCGAGAAATAAGACGGGATTCATCCTTAAGTTTAATCTCAATCCGAGGCTTAGTGCCATGGACTTCTAGTACGGGGACACCGCTACGGACGGATACGCCAGCTTGCTGAGCCCGCGTAGTCAATTGATTGACAAGAGACTGCCATCCTCCGTTTACATACAACACCCGACTCTGTTTAAGCTGATTAATTACAGCTCCAGCACTTATCAGATCAGGGGCATCGCAATACGTGCTTAACCGAACAAGCGCAAGCACAATACGCTGCGCACACAGGCTAGGCACTATTTTATCCAAATACTCCTGCAAACTGACATTGTTCAGAGAAGATACATCCGCTCTATTCAGAGACCAATAGAAGCCAAGCAGCTGATATTTTTCTCTACTATTCAGGCGCGAACCGAACAACAAACGCAACAATGAAACGTTCATACCCAGACTATTTTCTCCGTCAAAAACCAAGCTACCCGGCGGTTTGGGTGCCATTCCATCAGGAATTACACCTATGTCTCGCAAAATGGGGAGTGCGCTTCTATTCAGCGCATGAGCACCCAAGTTAACTTGGGCATCTGCCAGATCAGTAGAAGCAGCACGGCCTCCCGGATTTTCCCCTTTTTCCAGCAATAGCACTTTTTGTCCGGCCCGGGCCAGATATATAGAAGCAGTTAATCCAGCGATACCTGCTCCAATAATAACAGTGTCCCACATGAAATCATTGGCATTGTATCTCACGTCATATCAATCCCTTCTATTGGATACACATATGACGATTAGAGCCGTTATTTTGTGACCAAAATCATTCCCTTCATCCTTTCCGGTTCAACCGTCCTTCGGAAGGGGTCATTCCCTTATACTGTTTATACAGTTTTGTAAAATAATTGGCATTGTCACACCCCACTCTGGCAGCAATCTCGGTAATGGTCAGATTGCTGCTTCGCAGCAGGTGTTCTGCTTCGGTCATCCGGCATCCGTTCACGTATTCGACGAAGGTGCGGCCCGTCAATTTCTTGAACATTTTGCAAAAGTGATATGTATTCAGCCCCACCTGACTTGCCGCTTCGGTCACGGATATCTTCTCCGCCGCATTGGCTTCAATTTGCTCGATCAGTTGTTTGAACCGTTCACGGTTCGGGAAATAAGAACCTGTTGTTTTTCCCGGCAGCTGCTGGGGCATAAAGGTACGAGCCAGCATGGTAAACAGGGCGTGCAGCTTGGACTTAGCCACAAGCTGGTAGGCAGGTGGCTGTTTAACCATCTCCTCAATCGCATCATAGATTAGGGAGTAGTAGTCCAGGCAGATTTTGTCCTGCTCCGCCGGCTTCACCGGAAAGCGAATCCGTCCCTCCAGATAAGGAGCCACGTACTGCAGATGCAGCGGATCATGTGTGAAATCATGGAATAACGCCGCATTGACAACAACCGAATCATACTCCACATCCCCCTCTTCCAGGGCATAACCCACATGAAGCGTCCCTCCCGGAATAACAAGCACCTCGCCAGGCCCGGCCGTGTATGGTCTGCTGTCGATATGAAATACGGCGTGACCCTTGCGCATGGCAATCAGTTCAAAGTGTTCATGCCAGTGCAAATACATGATACACTCCTCCGCTTTCATATCGGAGCAGCGATTCTGAAACAGCTGAAATGGATGTGATTTATGGTCAATTCGGGTATTTTCGTGAAGCGCTTTCAGATCCAGCACGACCTCTTCCCCCTCCTCACAAAATCGGACTAATATTGCACAAGATTGTATAGAGCCATGCAGCAGATGCGCGGCTATAATGAGTGTGTCACGAAGTACTATAAGCCAATATTGGAGTGAAATACAACCATGAAAAATCAATTACGCATCGGTACCCTCGTGGGTGGAGCGGATGCTGTCCGCGTGATCCCTCAGATCATGAAACACGGTTTCGAGTCATTCAATCTGACCTTCTGGCAAACCACGGGTGAACTGGATCTTGCCGAAACAGCCAAGCGCGTACGCGAGCTGGTCGACGAACATGATATTAAAATTTCTGCACTCAGTGTTTTCGGCAACCCGCTCACCGGGGCCGGAGACAACGCAGACACACTGGCAAGCTGGGAACGGGTTATTGATCATGCCCAGCTGTTCGGCGCAGACATTGTCTCGGGGTTCACGGGACGACTAACGAATCAGCCCATTGACGAGTCCATCCCGCGGTTCAAGGAGGTCTTTGGGGAACTGGCACGCCGGGCGGCGGACCGGGGAGTACGGATTGCTTTTGAAAACTGTGATATGGGTGGAACCTGGCAAACGGGCGACTGGAATATTGCACATAATCCGACAGCTTGGGAAATGATGTTCAATGCTGTTCCGGAAGAAAACATCGGCCTGGAATGGGAGCCTTGCCATCAGATGTCCAGCCTCATCGATCCGATACCTCAGCTTCGCAAATGGGCGCATAAAGTGTTCCACGTGCATGGCAAAGACGCAACCATTGCCTGGGATATCGTCAAGGAATATGGGGTTCATGGTCCGCATGAATATGTCTGGCATCGTACGCCCGGCTTCGGAGATACCAATTGGTCCGACATTATCACCATTCTGCGGCAAAACGGTTACCAGGGAACGATCGACATTGAAGGCTGGCATGATCCGGTATACAAAGATGAATTGGAAATGACAGGGCAGGTGCATGCTCTGCGCTATCTGAAACAATGCCGCGGCGGGGATTTTGTGCCCAATCCGGAATAAGGAGATGATCGAGTGAGTCAGCAACATCGAGTGCTTGTCGCCGGCTGCGGTGCCATGGCCAACACCTGGGTCGATTACGCCATGCAAAGACCGGACACGGAGATCGTAGGGCTTGTCGATCTGCAAGAACAAAATGCTATGGCCCTGGCTGCACGCCATGGTCTCTCCTGTCCTACATATACGGATATCGCTGAGGCCATCCAAGCTACAGAAGCCAACATCGTATTCGATGTCACGATTCCCGCAAGTCATTATGGCATTGCCATGACAGCCTTGCAGCAGGGCTGCCATGTATTCGGCGAAAAGCCGCTGGCAGAAACCTTCGCGGAGTGCGGGGATATCGTCCAGACTGCTCGCAAAACAGGCCGCATCCAGGCCGTGATGCAGAATCGCCGCTTCGACCCTCGAATCCGTGCCTTTCGGGAGCTCATTGAAGGAGGCACCATTGGTAAGGTCGGTTATGCTGGGGCAGACTTCTTTCTCGGACCCCACTTTGGCGGATTCCGGGATATGATGGACAGTCCGCTGCTGCTGGACATGGCGATTCATACGTTTGATCAGGCCAGACTTATTCTTGGAGCCAATCCGGTATCGGTCTATTGTCACGAATTCAACCCTCCAGGCTCCTGGTACACAGGCAATGCGATGGCGCTATGTATCTTCGAAATGTCCGACGGCTCCGTATTCAATTACCGCGGGTCCTGGTGCGCAGAAGGCGCCCCAACCTCGTGGGAAGCATCATGGCGTGTAACCGGGGAAAAAGGTACGGCCATCTGGGATGGACATGATGACATTTATGCAGATATCGTTGCTGCAGAGCACCAGGATGCAAGCGGTAAACCTTCCTTCTTCCAGCCTTCAGAGCGAATCGAAGGACAGCTGCCTGTCATGGAGAAAAGCGGACATCACGGCTGCCTCGAAGACATGTTTGCTGCGCTGGAATCCGGGAGATTGCCCGAAACGGATTGCAGCGACAATCAGTTTAGCATGGCGATGGTGCTCGCTTCCCTCGAGAGTGCCCGCACCGGACAGAAAGTGCTCATCGCTGATCTGATGCAAAACATGTAGAGAGCGCTTCATAAGCACCCAAGCCAGCCCAACCCGCAAATCCGAGCGAGTTGAGCTGGCTTGGTTAGTATTTTGCAGCATCTTTACAGAATGAAAAAGGAGATGAGAAAATCCGGGGATAGCAGCAATCGAAAAATGGTAATGCAATCGGAGCTTTTGAGTGTAACTGTATAACCTTTGATACCCCTCTATAAAATTCCTTTTTGCATGGCTTTGTACACGAGCTGCGAGAACAGGCTGTTGGACCAGGCAAACCAGGGTCTTGTAAATGTATCGGGATCATCTGCATGAAAGCCTTCATGCATGAACCCGGTTCCTGCGTCTGTCTTTTCCAAAAGTTCAATCATCTCCAGCATTTCCTCATCATTATCCGCGGTCAGTCCCTGCATGGACAGTGCCATATGCCAGATGTATCCCGGCGGGGTGTGCGGGCTTCCGATCCCTTTGGCTGCTTGGCCTTCATAATAGAACGGATTCTCCTTACTCAGAATAAACCTGCGTGTATTCTGGTACACAGTATCCTCCACGGGTGCATATTCCAAATAAGGAATAGACATTAGTCCAGGCGTACCCGCATCATCCATCAGGCAATGATTGCCGTATCCGTCTGTTTCGTAGGCATAGATTCGTCCATAGACCGGATGATTGTATATGCCGTAGAGAGAGATTCCATGGCGAATCTCTTCTTCAAGCCGCGCCATTTCGCTAACCAATCGTTCGTCCCGGAATACCCATTTGGCGATCTCCCCCATCTGGCGTAAGGTCACCGCAGCGAACATATTCGCGGGGATGTTATAGTGGAAATCACAGGCATCATCGCTCGGACGGAAACCCGACCAGATCATTCCTGTGTAGTTCACAGGCATTCCCATTCCCGCATTACGCATCGTATCATGGGCTGGACAATTGCGGCGCATAAACCGATATGGCGATTGCTCGGCATGGTGCTGCTCCGTTTGCCAGAGGTGAACTACTCTCTCCATCACCCTTTTGAAGCGTTCATCAAAAATATCCGTTAATTCCGTCTCACGCCAATACGCATAGGCCAGCTTCATCGAGAAGCAGAGGGAATCCAGTTCGAATTTACGTTCCCATACCCATGGCGACATCTCTGTTTCATCATTGGCATCCCAGTGCCAGCCGTTGGCTGTTTCGTTGAATGCATTGGCATACACATCAATGTCAGCATAGAACATATGGCGTTTGATCAGACCGCCGATAATTCGTTGTAATGCTGCATCGTCCTTCGCAAGTGGCACATAATGCATGACTTGCTCCACAGAATCACGCAGCCACATGGCTGGGATATCACCTGTAATGACAAACGTTGTTCCGTCATCAAGCAGTTTGGTCGTCGTCTCGAGCGTACTCGGGAAGCAGTTGCGGAACTGCGCGAGCAATCTCGGTCTGTGCTGCAGCTTCTTGTCCGCCTCCGCCAGAATATCTTGCACTGCCTGCGGCAATTCCAGATGCGGCATGGGAATCTTCGGTAATCTGAACTGTTCCATGGGCGTAGTCTCCTTCGACATGAAGTGTGGTTGTGGTGTTTGGATATGGCTGATCTGTTTCTCTCCAAATCCGGCATATCCTTTTAGGCATATTTGATTATTGTTATTTTTGTTATCATAATATATAATAACGTTATTAAATGTAGTGTACTGTGAGTTGGTAAATGTCGTCAATTCGCAATTGCTATAATTGTTACGAATTCAATTTCTAAATTTATATTTTGTTTACATATGAAGGAGTCATGAACATGTCCCGCAAAGTATCCATTCAGACGCTGGCTGACCAACTTGGATTATCAAAATATGCCGTTTCCCGTGCACTCAGTGGCAAGACAGGAGTCAGCGAGTCTACCCGCGCCCGTGTGCTTGAACTCGCGAGAGCTCTGGGTTATCGCCAAAATACACCCGGAAGCACCGGTGTCTCCGCTGCTGCAGACCAATCCGAACCGCCATTCGCGCTCATCTGCATGAATCAGCTAAACCGCGGGGAGCCTCACTACTGGCAGCGGGTGCTGTCCGGCATGATCTCAGGCTGTAATGAACGGGGATGGCATCACGCAATTGTATCTCCTTCACTTGGTACGGGGGACGAACATACGCCACCGGAACGGGCCATTGCTCCCCATCTGGACTGGGAACGATGTGCGGGTGTCATTGTTATGGGCGCCTTTCCTCATGCCGTTCTGCAGCGGCTGGCTCAGACCGGCCGTCCCATCGTGCTGGTGGATCATCAGGAACCGCTCCTGAACTGTGATACGATCAGCCATGATAATCTGGAGGCAGGCATCACCGTTGTGCAGTATCTACTGTCCCTGCAATCCCGCAGAATCGGGTTAATCACGGACGATGGCCGTGCGGCCAGCTTCGCACAGCGCAAGATCGGCATGGAACTGGCATTGAATCATTTTCATACCGGCCACGGTCAAGCTGCCACATTCCGGGAATGGAATGTTCCTTATGAGCAAGGGGAGTGGGTAGACCAGCTCGCAGCCGAAATCAAAAACATGCCGGAGCATGAACGACCCGATGCCTGGATTGGGGTGAATGATGATATTGCCCTGCAATGGATGAACAAATTGCAGGAGATCGGAATCTCCACACCTCAAGACTGCCTCGTGATTGGCATTGATAACGTCCACTCTGCCGCAACGTCTTCCCCACCTTTGACAACAGTCAACCTGTGCAAGGAAGAACTAGGGCAGCGGGCCATTGAAGCTTTACAGAGACGAATTGAACGTCCTGGGACACCGAAAGAAACCGTCATGCTTGCCACTTCCCTTATTCCGCGTGAATCGGCTTAGCTTAATGTGTGCCCCCCCTTAACATCAGTACAATCTAATGCACAGCAAAAAAGGCCCCGCACTAACATGCGGGGCCTTTCATCATTTTAATTGAATTTTACCTGCTGAGTAATAGTTCATGTTTGTTATTTCTGCCAAGGTAGGCTTGTAAACGATGGCAGATCTACTTTCCAATTCACATCGCGATACTCTCCGTTAACTAGCGCTGTTCTTTTTAAGGTGAATTTCGTTCCGCTTCCTTTGTAATAGCCGCGGACGATCAATTTCAGATTATCCGCAACATATTCTCCGTCAGTATTCGGCTGATCTGGAAAACCAATTACTTCAACGGGATACTCTTTCCCTTCCTGATCGACTGCCACCCAATGATCTCCATTAAAAGCATTTTGGAAAGACCCATACCCCTCCAATACAAGAGAGTAGTCTTCCCTATCTCCGTTCGAATCGTTATAAGAATCCAACACAGGCTTGTAATTGAAATCAGAAAATAAAATCTCGTCTCCAAATTGTTCAAATTGTAGTACGTAGGTGTAAAATTCAGCATCCTCACGCATTTTCTCCAGGTCCACTTCCAAGGACTTCTCGTCCCTCACAGGGACGGTGTACCCATCCAGAACAAAGCGAATCTTCTTCGCATTCACTGTCACAATAGCAGGGTCCCACGTCTCAGACAATCTCATCTGTCCCCCCTCCAGGCTTAACTGACTCGTATCTCTTAACCTGAATTTGGCTTGACGGGCATTCGTCTTGTTTCCGTTAAATACACGGTACTCATTAGTTTCAGGTATCTCCAGATGGTACAGCAATTCCATTTGTTTCTCCCAATCCTCTCCGACTTTGGCACGCAACTGATCACTCAGACTCACATTCATGTCAAGCCGGGTTCCGTTTGGTGTTCGCACCAACTGTGTCATATCCAACTTCAAACCTTCTGGCGTCGTATATGTGTTATTCATAGGAGCTTCGACAGCCAGTGATTTGGCTTTGGTCATATCGATATTGAACTGAAAACTCCAATCCACCGTGACATCTTTATCTTCGTACGATTGTGTCTCGAAATTATAATAGCTTCCTATATTCAAATACCCCAGCTCCCCGCGTACAACCACCTCATCGGGGATTTCATCCTGCAGCTGGTATACAAATCTCTGATATTTTGAACCATTCTGAATTGGATCCCCAAATGAAGCTAAGGATGCAATCGAGTTTCCTTGCCCATCTGTAATATGAATCCTTCCCATCGCGGGATAAACCGAGTATATCGTACTCCCATCAGGTGCATTTTGCTGTACAGTAAGTACAATCTGCGAACGGTCCACAAGTACATCTTCGATCTTAAGCGTGTAACCCTGATCCTCGATATGAATATTAGGATTAACCACAAGACCAAGCGGCTTGAGACGTTTGTAATCATCGGCCAGATAGGAGTACTTCAGTTCCTCTGGTACAGGAATATTGGGAAGTGGAGGATTATTCACTGCGTTGACCACAGGTTGTTTAGGTCCTATTTTATAATCCCAAGCAAACCAGGCTCCCCCTGCAAGAATTACAACAGCCGCTGCTGTAACCCCAATATGGCGCATCCAACGGGTTTTGGAAGACTTTTTCACGGGAAAATTCACTTCTGCTTCACTTTCCATGGACACACCATCCAGTTTTTTCATCACCTGAAGCGTAAAATCGGGTTCAGGCTCCTCGCGGAATAAATGCTGTTCCCATAACCGGTCCTCATCATTTGGAATAGGCTTCATATGTGGCTAACCCTCCTTTGCGCTCCATCTGTTTCTTGAGCATCTTTTTCCCGCGGTACATCGCGTTTCGGACCTGCGCTGCACTCATGCCGGTAATATCTGAAATTTCTTCATAGCTTAGCTCATTGGTATATTTCAACAGCAGTACAAGCCGGTATGATTCCGGCAGCTGTTCCATCTGGCGGTATATTTCCCGCTGCATCTCCTTGTGCAGCACATGCCTTTCCGGCGATTCTTCACTGGCTCGCTCCATAACCGGTTCATCTGCCGTCATAACCGGTTTCTTTTGCCTTATAAAATCCCGCATCCGATTCACAGCGATGGTATATACCCATGAAGAAAAACTGCTTCCTACCCTTCGGGACGGGAGATAGCGATAGATCCGAATAAACGTGTCCTGTGCAAGATCCTGCGCATCCGGATGACTCGCGCCCATTCCGCGCAGAATGCCGTAGACTTTATTTTTATATCGATCCACGAGCAAGGCGAACAGTTGTTTATCCCCTGCAATAATACGCTCGATGAGCTCCTCCTCCAGCATATGTTGAGTCATGTAATCCCCCTTCTCTACAGCTTCCATGCATGGTTCTGTACTATATAGACGGAAGTACTTTCCAAAACTTCTCACTTTCTTCAAAAAAAAGAATTCGCTCAAGTCCGGTTCAAAGCCGGTTGGGCGAATCCACTGTAGTCTGCCTCAACGTTTCTGCGCAATAAAATCGCTAAGCTGTGCGTAAATAGCAACAATCTCATCCATCGACATGCGCACCAGTCCGCTCGAAGAAGGTGCAACGAATTCCTGAATTTCCGGGACAACCGGATCATCCTGAAATCCCCATTCCACTTTGGTACGTTTGCTGTACTGGGTGTATACCCCTTTCCCGACAAAACAGGCGACGTCTGGTCGGTACTGTTCCAGCTTTTGCCGCAGAATCTGACGTCCCTCCGCATACTCTTCACGTGTTATATCTTCCACGCCTCTCGTAGGCCGGGCTACTATGTTGGTAAATCCATACCCCAATTTGAGCAGATCCTGATCTTCTTCCGGATGATATAAACGAGGAGTTAAGCCGGAACGTTCCAGAATGCGCCAGAACCGATTGCCTTTGTAGGCATAATGATGGCCGGTCTCGCCTGATGTGATGCTGGGATTGAATCCGATAAACAGAATCGATAACCCAACATCCAGATGATCTGGAATCATATTCACATGACCTCCCTAGTGTATATAATGATATAATAGTTGAAGTGTTTACGAAATCGGACTGAAATTTTCATGAAAAAGGAAGCTGAACCAATGATAGCAGACATCATGCTTGAAGTCGTCCTGCCCGTCTTTCTCCTGATCGGAGTCGGGTCCTGGATGCAAAAGGTGTTCAAGCTGGACTTGTACACCCTCGCCAAAATCAATTTCTATTGTATTACCCCCGCAGCCGTCTTTATGAGCATGTACCATTCCGATATGTCGGGTGAACTACTCGGGACTGTCACTCTCTTCTACGCCATATATGTCATTATTCTGTATATCGTAGGATCCGTGTTCGCACGAACACTTCGATTGAACAAAGGCATGAAGGCCGCCTTTAACAACAGTGTCATGCTGGACAACGCAGGCAACTATGGCCTGCCGATCAATGCGCTTGTGTTTCGCGGAGACCCACTCGCATCTTCCATCCAGGCTCTCGTGATGTCCCTACAGTCGTTGCTGACCTTCACGTATGGCGTTTTATCCATCCAGGGTGCGAAGCTGAAAGGGAACTACCGTGCAGTCATTATTGGATTTCTCAAAATGCCGGTTCCCTATGCTCTCTTACTGGGGATTCTGTTCCATATGTGGAAGGTACCGCTGCCAACGTTTCTGTCCATGCCACTGACGTATGCGCAGCAAAGCATGGTTGCTGTGGCACTGTTGACCCTCGGCGCGCAAATTGTCAAATACCCGATCCGGCTGTACCGTCTTGATGTGTATATTAGCACATTTCTGCGTCTCCTGATTGGCCCGGCCATCGGGATCTCCATCGTATTGCTTCTGGGTCTGGAAGGGATTGCCGCACAGGCACTGATCATCGCTTCTGGGATGCCTACAGGAGTGAATGCGTCCATTCTAGCCGAAGAATATGATAACGAACCTGACTTTGCCGCCCAAACGGTGCTCATCTCAACACTCTTGAACATTATTACGATTACTGCACTCATTTCTTTTGCCAAAACGTTTTGATGCAACTAAAAAAGTCCATGCGCTCCGCAAGTCGGATGAGCTTGGACTTTTTTTGGTTAAGACATATGCGATCTATGCGAGTAACCCCTATTTGCACAGCCAAAAAGAAAAACTAGGATTCAAACGTCGTCCGTTCCGGAAACTTGCCGCCTTCCCTGAATAAACATCGGACCAGCCGCTGCGCCGCCCGATTGAAGTAAAAGCTGGGATTGACCCCTTCGACCTGAACAGGTTCCAGTTCCTTCACACTTTCCTTGATCTTGTTCATTTCAATCAGTCCCATCTTCCGCTCATTGGGTCCGAATCGATAAATAACCTTTTCATCGTCCTCCGTCTGTTTTACCAGCAGAATCATGGATGCCATGCAGGTTACCCCCTATCGTTACGTTATGAAATTCCAATGACTACTTGCTATATATAACATTATTACCCAGATAACCATGGAAGGATATAGGGCTTTGGTTCGTTTATATTGAAGTTAAGACTCCTAATTCAAATGTTCTTAAATGTAAAGTTTTTACAATAAAATGAAAAAAAGGCCTGGATCTCGTCCAAGCCTGCCTTCATCTCAGTCTAATGCAAGGTGTTTTCCTCTATTTTATGGACCATCACAATCGTGGATCGACTTTCTCAGACTCCAGGGCTAACGTTGCAAGCACACATTCATGAACCCGCTCCACAGGCTCCCTGCGGACAAAACGCTCAACTCCCTCCATACCCAGAGCGCTTTCCATTAGGGCATGGCGTTCCTTCTTGGATGTTTTACGTTTGCTTAGCCGGGACAAATTCTCGGGTGCCAGGTAATCCATCCCATAGATGATGTGCAAATATGCACACCCTCGTACTTTAATCGCAGGTTGGATCATTTTGTTCCCATTCCACGTGCGGAAGGTTTCTGGCTTGATCACAATGCCCTCATGTCCTGCTGCCGTCATCTCCTCCCACCAGCGAATAACTTCCGCTTCATCCGCCTCACTCGTAATCACCCGATATTCCGTCTCCATCATGAAACTGGACATCCGGGCAAACTCGCGGTTCTGCTCCATATGCCATTCATGTGTCTGATCCCAGAACGTTCCCGTGCTGTGAGCCAGGGTGTGGAACGGTGCTATACGGATATCCCCGAGTTCCTTCACATCCCAGCAGTAGTTCTGAAATACGTCACGGAATGTAGTCGCATTCGCCAGTTTGACTTCGGTCTCCTGCAGCCACTCCCCCACATCTCGTCCGGCGGCTCCCGCTTCCCGCAATTTGTCCAGCACCGTTCCGCGATCCATGAGGGAAGCCTCGGCCACATGTGCATATTGTGAAGCGATCAGCTCCCGGGCCTTCAGGTTCCAGGGGACAATCTCGGCATCCAGCAATACAAACTCCGTCTGATGGCGTTCAAAATAACCGTCTGCAGTCAGGTCCGCATGCAACCTGGTCAGTACATTCTGTTCTGTTGTGGGGTCAAAAAAAGATCGTCCTGTCCGGGTCACGATGTTCCCCAGAATCGGTCTTCCCACTCGCTGCTTCGCAGCTTCTTGATCGCGGAAGAGGAGCAAAATGGCTCTACTGCCCATATGTTTCTTCTCAGCCACCATGCGCGTAACCCCCTGTGATCGGTAATAGTGGAATGCATCCCGCGGATGCTCCAGATAGCCTTCAACCGAAGAAGTTGCTGGCGGCGGGCTCATCGTAGGCGGGATATAGACCAACTCCTCCAGCGGTACCGTAAAGTGGGAAAAAGTATCAATGGCCGTCCGGGCTACCTCGCCCTGGATAGCTACGTCCAGTCTGGATCCGGTCTGCACCGTAAATCCTTCCTTGAATTTCCGAAGGTTGGGCGGTGCAAACCGGCGCTGTTCCCAGCGTTTGAGCGGGCTATCCAGATCTCCTGCATAATCCTGCAGTGCTGCAACGCTGACGGACTCCCGTTCCGGCATTCGCCAGGCCGTCAGCATACCTCCAAATACAACACCCTGATCGATATTGACCGTATCATTAACGATCGTAGGATATGGACGAGGGTCATGTCCCCAGACGATACATTCGCCTGAAGTATGATCCACGTACCAGTCCTTCCGAACTGGGCGTCCATGCTCATCTGTTCCATCCACATCTCCATAGCGGCAGTAATCCTGAATGCGTTTGGATTGTTTTCCGATAAAATGATCCCGAATACCCGCGTGTGCCACCACTACCTGACGTACCCCGTTCCGGGAGAATACCAGATGGGAAGGGGCATTCAGCAGAAACTCTCTTAGATCTGTACGTATTTGCTGCGCTGTCTCTGTGCCATGTTCCCGTTCCAGTTCGCTCAGCTCCTGCTCAACAAACTCATCTCCATGACTAAGGGTAACATCGCGACCGTCCAGATAACGGGCAATTTTCCACCCATGGTTGCTGTCAACCATGTAGGCTAACCCTGCGGCACAATGCTGCTGCCAGAACAGCAGACATGGAAGCGATGCAGGTCCACGGCTGGATACGTCCCCAACCGAGACCAGCTTTCTTCCCTCAGGGTGACGGTACAACCCGTTTTCTCCCTCTTTCACATAGCCCAACCGAATAATTAACTCGATCATTTCATCATAACAGCCGTGAATATCGCCAATGATATCAATCCCTACGCCCATGTCCACCATCAGTGGATTGGCCGTGCGGACAAATTCAAGTTCATCCGGCTGCTTCAGCACATAATTGGCATCAAAGCCATCTTCACGGATGGAGCGCAGCGTGCGTTTGAACTGCTGTACCTGCTGCTTCACCCGCTGACGGCCGCGTGGATAATCGCGACGAGCATCCCTCTCCAGCAGTTCCTTCTCCGGAACATCAAGTACGATCGCAATGACAGGTACATGGGCTTTTCTCGCGAGATGAATAAGACGCTGGCGATCTTCCGTATACAGATGGGTCGCATCGACCCAAGTCAGCTTGTTCAACCTACAGCGAGTCGCCAGCATGGCTTCCATGGCTTCAAAGGCCTTGGCCGATACCTGCTGGTATTCGGCATAGATCACATCCGCTTCGCTTCGCGGACGATTCTTCCAGTCCACATATTCATCATCTCCGACCAGCATGCGGAACTGATCCGAGGAGACGGCTTCCGTACGTTTGATGACTCCTTCCTTCACGAGTCGTTCCAACAATGTGCTTTTGCCGCTATTGGACGGACCGACAAGCACGACGATGCCTGCATGAGGCAGGTGTATTTTGCGGCGTCTCTTATAATCCCTCCCTGCCATCGGATCATGAGGCGTTCTGCCTGTGTCATTTTCTTCTCCAGCTCCCGGGTTATCCCTCATGTTAATCTCTCCTTTCCTTCCTGAAAATCACGAGCTGAGTCGGCTGCCCGAAACCTTCTGCATACTCCCCTATGCCCCTGATTTCAAAGGTGTACTCTGCCTGCTTCGTCCACATCTCACACTGAGCTGCCAGTTCCGCCCTGGTCCATTCGAAGCGATGGTCGTGATGGCGGAGGCTCTCCTGTTCCATTGCATATACCTGGTTGTATTCCTTGTTCGGAGTGGTCACAAGCAGTACTTCCGGCTGGTATTCGTTCATGATCGTATCCATGATACCGTTCAGCCGATAAGCTTCGATGTGCTCGATGACCTCGCACAGGATCATGACGTCCTGATGCTGCATCTGCTCATCAAAATAAAACAGTGAGCCGATGACTGGCTCTGGCACAGCCGCGATCCCGATTCGTCCTTCCAGCTTGGCGAATCGTTCCATGGCCCGCAGCCGGGACTGTCCCGAAGGTTCCACAGCAAGAATGGACTCCACGCCCGAAATATAAGCCAGTTTGGCAGATAACTTGCCTTCACCGGCACCCATATCCACAATGCGGCGCTTGAGCGGAAGACCTGCGACCACATCTGTAATCGCACGATAGCGAAGTTCATTTAACCGGACGGGTGGTTCCTCCTGCATAGACGGAACGTCAGGTCCATCGCCTTTTTCATAGGCACTCACGTTATCGTCCCCGGCATTTACCGCCTCTACAGGTGCAGACAGAACACCCTCCTGACGCTCATACTGCCGGATCAATTCGGCAAACCGCAGCGTACGCTTGATAATCATTTCCTTCAGGGGATGGCTGTCCAGCCAACCTTCGCCGTAACGCTTGATTTTATCGATTTCATCCTCGCTGATGAAATAATGTTTATAGTTATCAAGCACGGGAATGAGCAAAAATAACTGGCGCAGTGCATTTTGCACGGTGACCTGACCGCGAAGAATGATGCGGCGGACAGTGCTCTTCTTTTTCAGATCAAACGTATAGGCTAGCTCGTCTCTCTCCAGGGTTACAGCGTAACCAAGTGGTGAGAACAACTCCTCAATCGCTCGATCAGGCAGGTCCGATGCCACCGGTCCGAACGAGAGCTCCATGTTGAACGGATGCCCTACCCACTGCACATAGGCTTCCTTCGGTTTGCCATTAAGCGCGGTCCCCAGCGCCGAACGTATGTAAGAGCAGAACAAGCTGCTGGTCACAAATTCACGGTCATTAATATACTGCGTAATATCATAACCATCCGGTGTGCCTCTAACCAGATCAACGGGATCAGGTTCGGCGTGCATCAGCACTTCGGTTTCACGTTCTGCAGCTGTCGTATATACCATTCTTACGCGCACACCCTTGTCCGTCCGGTCATACACATTATTGGGATTCTTCGAGAGCAGATGCGATACATTGCCTGCTCCCTCTCCAGTTGCTTTTAATATCAAATGCATGGATTACTCCTCCTTCTTTCTATGCTCCTACTCTTCATCCGCCCATACTTCATCCAGCGCGGATCGGAAAATTCGATTCAATTCTTCGTACCCTACAACCTGCTCATTCGTCATATCCACAGCTATGTGTCCAAAATGCTCGATGTTCTCTGCCAAATAGGAATGAATAGCTGGCAGCTTCGGCTCCAGATCCAGTTCTTCTCCAGCTCTCTTCCTTCTCAAAAGATCTTGAATTTCCACATACAGCGGCGTTCCCGCAGGGATAATGTCCTTGACTAACTCATCAAACTCCATGGACGGCATGGTCTCATATCGTTCAATCCAACCGCAGGCGAGCAGCGGACGGAGCACATAGAAATACTTTTTGATCTTCACCTGCTCGCCTTGCAGATAATCCCGGAAGTTCCCTTTGGCCATATTCAGATAATGGTACATGCAGGACTTGGGCGAGAACGTAAGCGGAGACCATGCACGAATGCGCTCTGCCACACTGTACCGCTCGTCGTAGCGAATGGGCGATTGCAGCCACTCCAGCAGGGGTGGATTTGATTTTCGAAATAACTTCAGCGCCTTTTGCAGATCCCAGCCGTTGATGTCCAGCTGATCACTGATCGGGCGTTCAATCACATCCCGTTTATCTTCAATCGACAAGTACCAATCCAGCGGTCTCACGTACAGAAAACGCACATCATAATCACTATCCTGTGAAGGAAATCCCCAAGCCCGGCTGCCCGACTCGCACGCATAGATAATGCGAATCTGTTCCTCCTGTTCAATCTGTGCAAGCTGCTGCCGGATCGTTTCTCTCATTTCTTCATGAACGTGAGTCATGTCTACCTGCCTCCTTTATTCTTCTGCTGCTTGCCACCGTATCTTTTCATACCCTCATTATGTCTAACCCATCCACAGAAGAACATGGTGAAAGTATGGCGACCTTTGTAAGTTTAAAATGAAACCAGCTACTCTTCCTGTTACAATGAAGGGATACGAGAAGTGGGGAGCTGCATATTGCTTAATCCATATTTGCCTGACTCCAGGCCACCAAGGAGTGATGATTCATGGCCAAAGAAAGCTTTGACAAAGAAATTCAGTTTCTTCGCATGTTGTCTCTGACAAGCGGTGCATACAATCGCAAACAGTATGCCGAACGACTGGGCATCTCCGTACATACCTTTGATAAAACGACGCGCAGGTTAAAAGAAATCATGCAATCTGTGGCAGATCAGCGCCACGGTTCAGAGCCGAGCAAAGAAATGACGGAGCTCGTCCGTTTCCAATATGGGGAATCTGCGGAACCCCTGCTTCTGTTCCTTTTTCGGGCCAAGTCGATGAAAGAAACAGAGGTTCAGCGGCTTTCCGTCATTTTACATACACTGCAAGGTAGCGCGCTGACCGCGATGGAACTGCTGGATGCCTGCTGTGCCGATCTGCCTGAGGAACTCGCACTGCCTGATGAAAAAACGATCCGCACCGATCTGAAGTATTTGGAAGAAGTCGGTGTAATCCGGAAAGAACCGGGTGGCAGGCCTTATCGCTATATGCTGCAGCAGGACGTCCTTACCAAACTAACGGCCCAGGAACAGCTGGAGTTATATGATTTTGTGGACATCATGGCGAATACCCAAGTTCCCTCTGTACAGGGATATCTGCTAAGAGACAGCCTGAAGAAGGCAATTGCCGCAAGCTATCCCGAGCAGGAAGTAACCGAACCGTTTATATACAAGTACCATTATTATTCCCGCATTCTGGATGAGGCACATCTGTACACCCTGCTTAGTGCCATTCGCCAGTGCAAGCGAGTCCAGTTTGTCTATTTTTCACCCAAAAAGCCATCCAGCTACAGCTCGCAGAATACGAATCCGCGATTCGAACGCGAAGCCAGCGGACACTCCAACCAGATCCTGCCGCTCGAAGTCGTTTACGATCACCAGTATGGCCGGTGGTATGTCATTGGATATCAGGGACGCCGGGGATTCGTGAAGTTTCGAATGGAGGGTATCACCCAGATGGAGGAACTGGATGCGGTAAGCCCAGAGTATATGCACGATCTCAAACAGCAATGGGCAGAAGTCAGCCGGTTCAGCTGGCTGGTGGATACGGCGAAGACGGTTACGGTTCAAGCCCGCTTTTTCCATCCCGAGAGCGGTCAGCGCAACTTCATTCTGGATCGGGTACGTCTGCAGGGCCAGTGGGGCACGATTACGCCCGAAACCGAGCATACCTTTCTGTATGAGATCCGGGTTAACGGTACGACGGAGATTAAACCATGGCTTCGGAGCTTTGGCTCCAGCTGCGAGGTCATTGCACCTCACAGGCTTCGTCAGGAGATGATTAAGGAATGGAAGGAGATTGCGCAATATTATGAATCTGTTCGAGAAGATGTTCAACTATCAGATCATGACGAGATTGAATGAAACTGGACTGTTCACCTGGACTTCACAGGAACGGGCCTGGCTCCGGATGATGCTGAATCATGCTGCCGCCCAGGAAGCATTAAGTCCTTCCACTTACTATAAACTGCAAGAAATGCTGGATGCGGAGCCGGACATGAACCTGCAGGAGTACTTGACCGAGAAAGCCAAAAGCGAAGAACATAGCGTCTCCCATCCCCTGCTCCATCCACTGCGCAAAATCATAATGAACCATCAAGCTTTTCGACTAACGGGGCATGTTCGCAATGGACTAATCATTCAGGATCAATTTGGATTCCCGTACAAGCTCGAATATTCCATGGTCAAAAAAGAGTGGTACGTGCTCTGGTACGCCCCCCGATTTGGGAAACTGATGTCGACCAAGCTACACAGCATTATCACTGTAGAGTCCGAGCACCTTGAACCGCAAAACGTCTCACGTTATACGGAGCAAATCCGCTATTTGACTGAGAAACGTAAGACAACCATCACGATTGAAGTACTGCCGGAGTTCAATCAGGAATTGTCACGCATTCTATATGCCTTCTCCTGCTTCGAGAAACAGGTAGAGTATATGGAAGCTCAGCATTCATACCGGATTGAGCTGACGATCCCCCGGAGTGAGATGGATTATGTGTTGTCCAAAATGCGCTTTCTCGGCAAACGGGTGCGCATTGTAGACAACGTTGTGCTGCGCAATCGCATGTCCGAGACAGCAGCCAAGGTGCTTGCACGTTATGCAGCACCCGAGGCTCAAGGTGAGCCAGACCTGACTTCTGAGGCCAAGGTGTCCACATAACAAACAACAACCCGAACCATGTGGTTCGGGTTGTTCATCTGTGCGCTATGTGGCAGCGGAGTTCCGTCTTTTGTTGATGGCATGCACACCCATAACGACAGCAATCAACTCATAGGTATCCAGCTGCTCGGACTCGTTACTCAATACAAAAGCTCCTGAACTGAACCAGCCGCTCGTGCGTCAGTATGCTGCTAAACTTCTACCTTTTTATTATTCAGATATACAGCAGCTCCAACCATAATTACAGCCACAATAACCTCAAATATGATACTCCCCAGCCTTCCATCTGACCACAAAACTCCATTCGCTGTGAGTGTGATCCCTGTACTCTCTTGAGTAAACTGGAACAACTCATTCGGGTTGAAGCGACCAGCAAGAATGACATTCTCCAGCCAACTGATTAAATTGGTCAGCACGAAGAATGAGACGATACTAATCCACGGACCTGCTTTCCACCTGAAGCTGCCTCCAATGGATATGGAGAGAAAAATGATGATGGTCATAAAGATGGCAACCCACCAAATAAACAACAGCAGAGTAAGCCAATCCGAAAGATGGATACCCGAAAGATGGATGTAGCTGAGAAAGTGCATTCTTGCATTCGTGGCAACATAGAGGAAGTAATGAATGATGGCAACTGCTGTTAGCCCCAGTCCACATAGCGTACCAAATATTAGGGGGGACAATAGGTGAGACAGTCCTGTCACGGGTACGAGACGACGATTGTACGCACGGATGTTGGACCAGTACGTCTTAATCATTCTCACATAGATGGCTACACCTGCCCCCGCATAAGCAATAATACCAATAATTAGCCCTGTCACCTCAGACATGAACAATGCCAGCCCGATCTGAACGATGATCAAAACAACCAGCCCTGCCAACAAGGTATTCCAGTTTCTTCTAAAATCATATTTCAACAATGTCATCATTCCGCATAGACCTCCTTGAACATCTCATCCACGCTCTTACCGTACTTCAGACGAAGCGTCTCAACCTCTTCCTGCATCACTTTCTCGCCCTCACGAATGAAAATGACTTCATCAAAAATCCGTTCAATATCGGTCACCAGATGTGTCGAGATCATCAGACTGCTGTCTTCGTCATAGAATTTTACGATGGCATCCAGAATTTTGCCGCGGGCAACGGGGTCAACACCGCCGATCGGTTCATCCAGCAAATACAGACGAGCCTTGCGGGAAAGAGCCAGTGTTAGTTGAAGTCTTTCATTCATGCCTTTGGATAAATGCCTAACCTTGTCACCCTCGGCGAGCTTCATGAAATCAAGCATTTCCCTGGCCTTTTCCTCATCAAAATCAGCATAAAAGTCCCGGTAGTATGCAATGGCATCACGAACCTTCATCCATTTCTCGGTCAAGGGGCGATCCGGCATGAAGGAAACGAGCGACTTGGTCTCAAGCCCTACCGGTTTACCCGTGATCTGAATGGTCCCACTTGAAGGATGCAGCAATCCGGCAGCAAGCTTCATCAGGGTACTCTTGCCGCTGCCATTGCTGCCAAGCAGCCCGACAATCCTGCCTGGCGCAACCGTAAGCGTGACATCGCTTAGTGCCCGCTTGCCGCCGTACATTTTACTAATGTGATTCAATTCAAGGATGTTACTCATGCCCTGCCCCTCCCTTCCTCTGTTCATGATTGTGCTGTGATGACTGACCTCCAGCGACCGCGTCCGCAACAATGGTAACAATATCCTGCTCTTCAATCCCGAGTTCCTGCATGCCTGTCAAAAAACGCTCCAGCAGTTCTCCCGCCATTTCTTTTTTGATCGTCATTATTTTCGACTCCTCACTTGTAACATATCTGCCCAGCCCCCGTCTCGTTTCGACCACTTCTTCCCGTTCCAATTCCTGAAATGTCCGCTGTACCGTGTTGGGATTAATCTGCAGCTCAGCCGCCAATTCCCGGACCGAAGGAATCTTATCGCCTGCCTTCAGTGTGCCTGTCACAATCTGCTTCTTGATGTACTGCATAATCTGCAGGTATATAGGTAAGTTGTTATCGAATTCCATAGCCACAAAGCACTCGCTCCTCTCTGTACTGGTGTGTTAGTCAAATAGTACACTAGTGCTATGTTGTTGTAAAGCCTATTTATTTCTAACCTTATGCAGAAATCCCATAAGGATGTCCAATGACTATGGGCCAAAATAAAAAAAGAGCAGATCATATACGATCCGCTCTCTCTTCAACCAAGCTAATCAGTGAATTAGCCTGGCACACCACTACGCCCATTTATACAATATCCAGAGGAACTTTACCTGCTGGTGCCGGGAAGGCTTCATTTAACCGTCCCACTTCTTCGTTTGTTAAAACAATATCCATGGCTGCGGCATTCTCTGCCACATGAGACAGCTGTACTGCTTTGGGAATCGCAAGCACATCTCCATCCCGGATAACCCAGGACAATGCAATCTGTGATGTGGTCACTCCACGTTCAGCAGCAATGCTGCGCATGACCGGATGCTTCAGCAGCTCGGTGCGCAGCCTACCTCCCTGAGCGAGCGGGCAGTACGCCATTACGGGAATGTGCCTTTCCCGGAGCCAGGGCAGGAGATTTCTTTCAATACCGCGCGATGCCGCATGATACAATACCTGATTCACGGCACAATGCTGGCCAGCCGGAATATCCCATAGCTCCTGCATGTCCTCCGTGTCCAGATTGGACACGCCCCAGCGCAAGATTTTCCCCGCTTGTTTCAGCTCTTCCAATGCTTGAACCGTCTCTTCCAGCGGGACGCTTCCCCGCCAATGCAGCAAGTATAGTTCCAACCGGTCTGTACCCAGACGCCGGAGACTGTTCTCACAGGCTGTAACCATCTGTTTGCGATCTGCATGATGCGGATAAACCTTGGAGACCAGAAAAACATCATCCCGGCAGCCCGCTATCGCTTCTCCGGTGACTTCTTCTGCCCCGCCCTCAGCATACATCTCTGCCGTATCAATCACTGTCATGCCAAGTTCAATCCCGTTACGCAATGCTCTTACCTCCTGTGCACGGGCTGAACGGTCTTCTCCCATGTACCATGTACCTTGTCCTATGGCAGGCAGGGATGTACCGTCAGGAAGCAGAACTGTACGCTTCTTCTCTCCATGAGTTGCCATTTTGCATTCCTCCTATTCCTATGAATATTTCGAAATCATAGCTTGTCTTGCTGGCCCGGCTTGTATATTTCACTCGCACGCTTCCATCGTCCCACCATCATGATATACAGCTGTTCCAGCGGCAGCGACAGACTGCTCTGGGCTATGCTCACCGTAGCATCCACCATCTGTGTATTCACGGTCATCAGCTTACGCTTCACTCCGGTCTGACGATCCAGGAAAGCTTGCTCATCCTTTAGTTTAACTCCGATCATGGACTGCCCCATCACCTCATACATGAAAATGTTCTCTACATCTTCCCAGGGGATGAACCCTCCCGACGTATACGAGGAGGAGTCCACGAATCCTTGCTCATTGACGACAAAGGAAGGCTCCTTCTTGATGATCTTCACCAAGCTGTATGCAAGACAGAGTCCAAAAAACAGGACGGAAACCAGGCCTACAACCGCGGAAATTACAGTATCCCCTGTATCGGAAGAATCGCTGAACATCAAAAAAAATCCGGCTGCCACAAAAAGTGCAGCTCCGGCCGCAAGCCAACCCATCCGTTTACGGCTCGGATATTCCACATGCTGTTGTTCATAGGATGTCGACAATCTCGTGCTCCTCCTTTAATTTGAACGAAATAGGCAATGATTATATCTTCTATATCAGATTAGAAACGTTAACAGACAAAAAACACATAGGTTATTAACCAAAACAAACCAACTTCAAACAGGACAATCTTGGCCCTGATCCATCGCATTCATGACAATTCAACCATTAGGATTCGCCATACGTTCTGCAATTCCTCCTGGGTTCGATATCAGCAGAGCAGCAATCTCCATTCGAGCAGAAGCATGTTGTCCTCCCCCCTGCTTTCCTTTAATATAAATGGAAAGGTTAGGAAATTACATTTGTAAAAAAAGGTGGGAGGATAATCAATGAACAGTCTGCGTGGCATCACATCGGAAGATCTTTATCAGATTACATGGGTGAATGATCCAACCCCGTCTCCTGGAGGCGAACAGCTGGTATATGTAAGTCGGAAGACGAATGACAACCGGGACGGTTACTCTTCTCACCTGAGACTCCTGCATCTAAAGAGTCAGAAGGACAGGATATTTACCTCCGGTGACAAGGATCACTCGCCCTCCTGGTCGCCGGACGGGTCACAGCTTGCCTTTTTACGGGAGCATGAGGGAAAAACACAAGTCTGGATTATTGCCGCAGATGGCGGAGAAGCACGACAAGTCAGCCAGTTGAAGCACGGAGCAAGTTCCCTCATCTGGTCTCCGGATGGCCAGGCGTTACTTGTGAAGTCCCCTGTGGATATGCACAGTGAAGCAGAAGACGAATCCAATTCAGACAACAAACTCCCACAAGAACTTGTTGTTGACCGAATTCGCATGAAATCGGACGGCGGAGGAATGTGGAATGGCAGACGCTCTCACCTCTTCCGCATCTGGGTTGACGGCGGTGAAGCCACTCCAGTTACCTCGGGTCATTTCGACGTCGGTGATTATGCATGGTCACCTGACGGAGCGTCCATTGCCTGGATTGCCCAACTGCCGGAAGCAGGCGAGGAGCATAATGATTATGCACTGACCAATCATGTGTATCGTGCAAAACCAGATGGGTCTGACATACAGCAACTGACTCCCGAAGGGTTCACCTTCAGCCGATTGGCTTATGCACCGGATGGACAATCCCTCGCCCTTCTTGCCAGTGACCGCTCTTACGGAAATGCCACACTGGTGAAGCTCTATACACTCCCGATCTCGGGCGGTCAACCTCTGTGCCTGACCAGTGACTGGGACGTACAGATGAATCATAGTATCGTTGGAGATATGCGTGCCCACCTGACAACAACGGGGCCATTATTCGCTCGTGATGGCACTTCCATTCTCTGTCTGGCTACCGTTCATGGCAGCGTCCGAATCGCACGTGTTGCTCTGGATGGCAGTAAAGCAGAGTATGTATTGCCTGCGGAGAAAGAGTTTTATCAGTTTGCAGAACTGGAGAATGGTGAAATAGTTGCCGCCGCTGCCGACACGCAAAGCCCAGGAGATCTCTTTTGGTATCCCAAGCCGGATGATCACGGAGCCGAGTCCATTCAGCTGACTCGCAGCAATCCCCAGCTGGAAGGAGAGATCCGGCTTAGCGTACCGGAAACATTCTGGTTTGATACCACGGATGGGCTTCAGCTGCAGGGATGGATCATGCAACCCATCGGCATGGTAGAAGGCGTCAAAATCCCAACCATTCTTGAGATTCATGGCGGTCCTCACATGATGTATGGCTTTACCTTTATGCATGAATTCCAAATGCTTGCTGCGCAGGGCTACGCCGTCGTATATACCAATCCGCGTGGTGGTTTGGGTTATGGACAACAATTTGTGAATGCCTGTCGTGGTGACTACGGCGGTGGCGATTACCGCGACCTTATGGAGACCGTTGATTATGTCTTATCCACCTATGAGTTTATTGATGAAACCCGTTTGGGCGTCACCGGAGGCAGCTATGGAGGCTTCATGACCAACTGGATTGTTGGACATACAGACCGGTTCAAGGCAGCCGTCACGCAGCGGTCCATCTCCAACTGGCTCTCTTTTTATGGTGTCAGCGACATCGGATATTTTTTCACCGAAGATCAGATTGGCGGCAATGCGTGGGAGGATACGGAACTGTTATGGAAACACTCCCCTCTGGCTTATGTCGGGAATGTAAAAACGCCCCTGCTGATCCTGCATGGCGAACAGGACCTTCGTTGTCCGATTGAACAAGCAGAGCAATTGTATATCGCCCTGAAGCGCCGCAGACAAACGACCCGCCTCGTTCGTTTCCCTGGAGCTAATCATGAACTTTCCAGAGGCGGTCACCCGCATCTGAGAGTGAGACGTCTGGAGCACATTGCCGGATGGTTCAACGAGCACTTATAATTATTTTTTCCATGGGACAAGCCGAGTAGAGATACAATCATCGCAGGAAGATAGTCATCGGGAAGATGGCGCTGCGATGGTTTTTTTATTTGTGTAAACCAAACCTTTTAGCCGAACAGCAGCTTCTGTACAACGGTTACAGTTGAAAGAGATCAAAAGACTACATAGGTCAGCATTGAATAAATGCTCGGGTGAATAAACCGGAGAAATTTGGACCATACCGTAGGGAGTTTAGAAGCAGGTCAAAAAGTTGCGAAAATAACGAATTTATTAGATAATTATCTGTCGATTGTGGTCGAATGAACGGATTAGAAGGGGGAACCTAATGATGAAAAAAAACACATTTGATGAGCCGATTAATCGTCTCTCTACCGGTTCGGAAAAATGGGACGCACTTGAGGAAATCTTTGGCGTGGCTGATGCGCTGCCAATGTGGGTGGCTGATATGGACTTTGCCGCACCACCATCCGTCATTGAGGCATTGCAGACACGGGTGGAGCATGGCATTTTCGGTTATACCATGCGTACGGATGCATATCACGAAGCACTAAGAGGATGGATGGAACGACGCCACAACTGGAAAATCAACGATGATTGGGTTGTATTTACACCAGGGATTGTCCCTGCGTTAAGCATTGCCGTTCAACGTTTTACGGTACCGGGTGATGCTGTTGTGATTCAAACTCCGGTCTACGCCCCCTTCTATGGGGTGGTACGTGGTCAGGGCAGAGAGCTGATCACTAATCCATTGCGCCTCGAAGACGGCCATTACTCCATGGATCTGGAACATCTGGAATCCTGCCTGCAGACAGGCCGGGTGAAGATGCTGATCCTCTGCAGCCCTCATAATCCTGTTGGACGTGTATGGTCTCGCGAGGAGCTAGAAGGCCTTGCTGCCCTGTGCGTGCAATATAATGTACTTGTGGTGTCGGATGAAATCCATGCCGATCTTGTGCACCAACGCGGCACGCATACTCCACTGCCCCAGATCTCGGAGGCCATCGCTGACCTGAGCATCATCTGCACGGCACCAAGCAAAACATTTAATATTCCCGGCCTATGCACCTCCAATATCATCATTCCGAACGCCTCCTTGCGTGCATCCTTTGCCCAGGGCGTCAGAACGATGGGCCTCGCCAGCATCAGCACACTGGGCGCCATTGCAGCCGAGGCTGCTTACAACGGAGCTGAACAATGGCTGGACGACTGCCTTGCCTATATTCGGGGAAACATGGAATACGTTCAGGAGTATGCGGCGAAGCACATGCCTTATGTAGGCATTGATTTGCCGGAAGCAACTTATCTGCTCTGGATGGACTTCAGCAAGCTGGGTGTTCCCCAGGAAGAACTTGTACGGCTGCTCCTGAACGAAGCAGGTCTCGCCTTTAACGACGGTACCGTCTTCGGATCGGAAGGCACGGGATACATGCGGATGAATGTCGCCTGCCCGCGGTCCACGGTTGAAGAAGCCATGCGCAGATTATCCCAGATGGTGAATCAATTGAACAAACCAAACTAATGCCTATAAAATAAGCCATCTTCCTCGATAAAGTCGAAGGAAAATGGCTTTTCTTATCATTACAGCTAGGATACAGGCATGGGAATGATTCGGTCACAGAGTCTGTTCAGCAGCTCAAGGTCATGACTGATCACAAGCAGCCCCAAATTACGCTGTCGCGCCGTTGTCATTACGGTATGCCAGATCTGGGCTTGCGTGATGGCATCCAGCATCGTTGTCATCTCATCCGCAATCAGGTAACGCGTTTCCTTGCCCAGTGCGCGGGCTACGCAGAAGCGCTGCAGCTCTCCACCAGACAATTCATCCGGTCTGCGATCCAGCCACTCAGGCTGAATGCCGAGAGCATTCAGAATGGGATGCTCCGCCATCTCGGCTTCATGTAACACACGTCGCATTCGCCAGCGTGGGTTGACTGCTTTTTCCGGGTGCTGAAAGACAAGTTGAACCGGACAGACTCCAGCTCGGGGAAGCGGCTGCCCGTCCATCAGCACTTCTCCTGCCATAGATTCTGCATATCCTGCCAGGATGCGTCCCAGGCTCGTTTTGCCAGATCCACTGGGTCCCCACAATCCCACAACTTCTCCCTGCTCCAGCTTCAGGTTCAACTCCCGAAATATCCAATGGTTTTTGTCGTATCCATAGCCGACATTCCGTGCTTCAAGTGGCATGAATACACCTCACTTCTCCGTTTCGCAGCCTCCTCAATTCAGGATGTTGATCTGTACACGCAGGGGTCGCAGCAGTACAGCGGGGGGCAAACGAACAACCACTTCCCTTCCGCTGATTCGCCAGTGGCTGAGAGCCCGGGATGGGCTGGAAACCATTTTGCGGCAAAGCATTCCACAGTGCACGTGTATAAGGATGTCTCAATCCATCTCCTGTGCCCGTAAAATCAATGACCTGCGCGATCTCCACACAGGAACCCGCATAGAATACAGCAATACGATCTGCTGCGGTCAGCGCCGAGGCAATGTCGTGGGTGATCCACAGGATGCCTGACCCCCGGTCAGCCATTTCCCGAAATTGCTTCATTGTGTCTGCCAGCACTTCGGGATGGATTCCCGGTGTTGGCTCATCAGCAATAATCAGCTTGGGCTCACCGGAAGTCGCCGTTGCCATGAGTACCCGCCGAGCCATGCCTCCGGAGAGCTCGTATGGATACTTCTTGCTTGTTCCCTTGGGCAATTGATAACGATCCGTAAGTTCCCTCTCTGCCTTATGCATCTGCAACCTGGAGGATACCCGGCGCTCACCCGGCTTCCGGTGAACTGGCTGAACCTGCTTACCTACCTTGAGCAGCGGGTCCAGGTGAGTAACGGATTGGGGGATGTATACCAGTTCATCTCCGCGCAGACGAAGCTGCCGCTCTCTCGTCAGCGGCTCCCCAGCATAACAGATCTGCCCCTCAAACCTGGCACTGGCAGGAAGAATGCCCATGATCGCTTGCGCCAGTACGCTTTTGCCCGATCCGCTTGCACCTACAACAGCTACAATCTCGCCTTCGTTAACGGTCAGATCCAGATCCTGAATGACCTCGCTCTCCTCATGTGCAAACCAGCCACGAGCTCGTCTGAATGAAACGGAGACCTCTTTTACTTCAAGAAGAGCCATGGTTATCCTCCCTCCCTTGAACTACCTGTCCCTGTTAACACCTTCAAGCTGCCTCCGAGCACATCAAAGGCACGAACGACCAATAACAGTGCCAGACCCGGGAAAAAGGCAAGCCACCACATGCCTGCGGACAGATATCTCATCGACTCTGACAAAATAATCCCAATGGCCGGCTGCTGCGGCGACAGCCCGAGACCCAGAAACGTAATTGCGGCCTCATGCAGAATGGCATGAGGGAAGATCAGCAATGTACCCACGAACAACTGTGGTACCAAGTGAGGAAGCATGTGCTGTGTAGCAATCCTGAACCGGGATTGGCCCAGCCTGCGGGAAATATGAATATAATCTGCCGTTTTCAACTGAATCATCTCCGCACGAACAATCCGGGCCAGATTCGGCCAGTGCGTCAGGGCGATGGCAGCCGCCACACCAGGCAGACCCCCACCGAAGACAAAGGCCAGCATCACGAGGGACACCAGATGAGGTACACTCAGGAACAGATCAATTAGCCATGAAACCACCCTGTCGGCAAGCTTCCCTGAAGCAGCGATCAATCCCAGCACGAGTGCCACGATTCCTCCTCCGCACGCAGCAAGCAAACCAACCTGAATGCTGGTCGTCAATCCCTTCAGCGTGCGCATGAACATGTCCCGTCCCAACCAGTCCGTGCCGAAGGGATGTGCCCATAACGGGGCCAAATTCCGGTCTTTCAACGAAGTTAGCGTGGATTCTGCAGGGAGCACGAAACCTGCCAGCCATACGATAACAATCCAGCCGAGTGCCAAACTCCCCCAGATCAGGGCTCGTTTGCGCGGGTTGGCATAGCGCGTATGCTTCTCGAAGCCAGACACCCCTGGAGACAATCCAGCTTGACGCCTCCACCGTTTACCATGATGATTCCGTCTCTCCGCTTCATCAGATCCACCTGACCGCAGCCGCGGCACAGCACGAATGGGTCTGGAGGACTGCTCCATTTCCTGCTTCATGTTAACAGTTCCTCCTTCATCCGCGGATCAATGAATCGATAGAGTATGTCTGCCAGCAGATTACCGGTAAAAACAAAGATCGTACTGCACAGTACAAGTCCTAGCAGCAGCGGCACATCCCCTCGCAGTCCAGCCTGAACGGTGGCCTGTCCCAGGCCCGGATAAGAAAATACCTGTTCTGCAAGAACAGCGCCTCCAAACAATTCACTGAATGAAGCAAACTGCAGCGTTAACGCGGGCAGCACGACATGTCTGAATCCATGCCTGCGAAACAGCTGCATGCCCCGTTCACCCCTTGCCCTGGCGAAGAGTATATAGTCCGATTCCAGCACATCCAGCAGCTTCTGGCGGGTATGCAGAGCAATGGCTGCCACACCTGTCAGACTCAGGGTTAATGCAGGAAGAACCATATGAACGGCACGATCTGTCCATGTGACCTGATCGGCTGCCATCCCTGCGGGAACTCCCAGGCCAACCGGAAGCCAGCCCAGCCACACGCCGAACACCATAAGCAGCAGCAAGGCCATCCAAAATACCGGAGTGGAAGCCAGCGTATAGCAATACCAACAGATCAAGCGATCCAGCATGGATTCCCGTTTCATCGCTGCGACTACACCCAAGCTGAAACCAATCAGACCGGATAAAATCCATGCCACCGCCATAAGCGCAACAGAATTCAGGAAGCGTTCCTGTATAATATCCGCAACCGGCTGTCTGTAGATCATCGACGTTCCCAGATCACCCTGGAGCAGTGCCTGTCCCCAGGTGAACAGACGCTGGGCAGGCGGGTCATTCAATCCCCACCGCTCTTCAATAAGACTTCGCTGCTCGGCGCTCACTCGGATCATGTCTCCCCCGATGTAGGCCTCGATCGGGTCCACAGGCGAGAACTGCATCAATATAAAAGCCACCACGCTGACTCCTGCCAGCAGTGATAGGAGTCGCAGCAGCTTCACCCCAATAAACCTTCCCCATCCAAGAATGCCTGTCATACCATCTCTCCTCAATGTCGGTCAGAACTCGCACTATATTGCCTACTTCGAGTTATCATCCCAGGACCATTCTTCCAGATTGGATGTCACCGGCCAGCCATGACCATGCGGGTGAATCTGTTGTTCACCAATGTTCAGACCATCCTTGACCAGATACAGGTGATCAATATTGACCAGCCATGCCCAAGGGGCGTCGCCCTGATAACTGAATCCTGTCGTCCCGTCCCACTCTGCCTTCTGCCAGAACGGAAGGGCTTCTTCTTCGCTCGTAGCTTGGAGGGCCTGCTGCATCCAGCTATCCACCGCCGGGTTGGAATACAGCCCCACATTGTAGTATCCCTCCCCCTTGTGCGTGCTGCTGTACAGATTGTAGGTTTCCAGCGGATCATGACTTCCCCATCCGAATAACACGGCATTGGCGTAAGCCTGCTTTTTCGTCTCTTCACGGCTCTTGCCTTCCACATTGATTTTGATGCCAGCCTGGGCCGCCATATCCGCAGCAGCAAGGGCTATGGATTGTCTGGTCAGATCTCCTGCAAAATAGAGCAGGTTGAACTCGGCATCCATGCCGTTTTTCTCCACCACGCCATCACCGTCTGTATCTGTCCAGCCGCCAGCCGTCAGTATCCGCTTCGCTTCTTGAACATCCGCATCGGCGAATACAGCGTCCGGATTGCCCCATGGCAGATCATCACTGACTGAGTATGCAGGACGACCATGACCCTCCAGTACGCCTTCAACCAACGCATTACGGTCAATGGCTACGTTCACCGCTTGGCGGATGGCGAGGTCGGACGTCACATCGTTCCCAGCAGGGAAACCGTCAGCAGAAGTACCGCCCGCAGGCTGCATGGGGAACATGATTCCCCGGTTATCCACGGTTTTGACCGATTCCAGCGTCATGCCGCTTACCTCCTGCTTGCTGAATGCGGCGGGAATGGCTGCAATGTCGACTGAACCCGCTTGGGCTGCTGCGAAGGCTGCGTCCTCGTCCAGATAGAGAAATGTCAGTTTGCGGAATGCAGACTTTTGACCGTAGTATTGCTCGTTTGCTTCCACAATGGCCTGTTGTCCCTTATCCCACTGCACCAGCTTGTACGGGCCGGAGCCGACAGGATGCTCAGCATAATCGGAGCCATAGGCATGTTCAGGAACAATTCCAAGTGTAGTCAGGATACTGATAAACGTGGATTGCGGAGACTTCAATGTAAACACAACCGTTGTTGAATCGAGAGCCTGCACTTTGGCCATATTTGTCAAATCAATCACCGATCCGCTGCTGGCCGCTGTTTCAAATGTGAACTTTACATCTTCCGCCGTCAGCGGCTCACCATCCGAGAACTTCACGTCATCCCGCAGCGAAACGGTCCATGTGAGCCCGTCTTCACTAACGGAATAATCTGTTGCCAGGTCATTGACCAGCTGCAGCTTGGCATCCCTTTTCAGCAGAGTACTCTGGAAAAGCGGCGAACCATACTGCCCCCAGCCCGTTGTCGGATCAAACCCGCCTTCCGGCTCTGTGCCTACCGCAAGCACCAGCTCATCCCTCGGGTGAGAAGCCGCAAGTGCCTGACTCTCCTGAACCGATGAAGCACCTTGCGTACATCCTGCGAGTCCAACTGCACACAATAGTAAAAGACTAAGCCCTGCCTGACTTGAACGTTTTCTCCATGAAATCCCGTGCATGTTTCCCTTTTCCCCCTTTTGAAATTGACCACTTGCTCTCCTCTAGTAGATGCAGTATTTCTTCCAACCAGATTCGTTCCAGTTCATATTCGTGTTACTATTTTTAGCAATTGTAGCACAATAACAAAATTGCGTGTCAATAAAGTTGACTTCAAAATCCATATTTTTTCATTAATAAAGGTGTTCAGAAGAATCGGTCTGGAATTATGGAGTTTCTCAAATTAATAAGTAAGAATAGGTGACAACAAAAAAGACTGTTGGTGATGAACCAGCAGTCTAACTGAATAACTACTTTGTTATCTTCTCTGTGGATACACTTAATGCACTAATTGATCCAAATACCCAAACAAAGGCTAGTAGATAAATCAGTTTAACTTGGGTATCTTCGTGAAAAATTAGGATACAGAAGAATAGAATAACTCCTGCAATCATTTGAATAGACATCATTAATCTTCTGAAGTAGATTGGAGCAAAAAAACATATTATACCCGCTAGAAAGATAAACGGTTCTTCAGCCATGTGCCTGCACTCCCTTACATCCTTTTTATAGGAAAAACCTCTACTACCATATCATGGAGTTAACGAATGGTAAATAATGTCAGTACTTACTTACAAATAAAAAAGCAAAAGACCCCGAGAAACGATTCTCTGTCTTTTACTTTTTCCAAATCCATATAGCTTGAGGTGTTGTTCATCAGTGTGCTACTTTCACTTGATTATCGGCCGACGGTTTGGCTTGTTTCAAAGCCAGGAAGGCAACTACGATGCCTAGTAAAGTTGTGGCAGCGGCGATAAAGAACGCCGTGTGGATGGCATGATTTAAATCAGCCGGAAGCATATGTTCCAATGTCGCACCTGTTCCTAGACTCGCTGAAATAATAGCCATAATCACCGCAAGTCCGATCGCTCCACCAATTTGCTGGCCCGTTGAGATTAATGCCGAAGCAACGCCCTGCTCTTTCGGCTCAATTCCTGCACTGCCTGCGATAAACATCGTCGTAAACACCAAAGCCTGACCAATACCAATAACGACTGTACCTGGGATGATTCCCCATGCCGAACCGGTTTCCGATAGCCCCGTCAGCATTAGGAATCCGATCATACCTAGTCCCATCCCCGTTGCAATGGTACCGGCTACACCCACCTTGCTTAACATCCCATTAATCAGCTTAGCCCCAACAAATGCACTAAGCGTCAAAGGCAAGAAGCTAAATCCGGATTGAATGGCTGAAAATTCAAGCACACCTTGGGTATACAAAGTCATGAAATAATATAATGAACCAAATGAAGCCGAGAAGAGAAATGCGATAAGTGCAGCTCCCGCCAGATTACGATTTCTAAACATTCGGAAGGAGATCAGCGGTTCTTTTGTACGTTTCTCGATCAAGACAAAAGCTAGTAACATCAGCACCCCAATCAAGGCAACTGGAAATGTGGAAGCACTTACCCAGCCTTCAACGGGTGCTTGGATTAAATAATAGACAACAAGTAGCAGACCTGCAGTAACGGATATCGTTCCGGCTGCATCATATTGTTTAGTGGTAGTGGTCACCTTGCTTTCTTTCAAAACAAACGGTGCAAGAATGATGACGAGAAGTGCGATCGGCACATTCACCAGGAAGGTCGCTTCCCATCCGATATAACTTGTCAGAACCCCTCCTAGCAGCAAACCGAGCGACATCCCCACTCCGCCCATCGCGGCCCAGATTCCCATGGCACGGTTTCGTTCAGGTCCTTCCTCGAAATTAGACATGATTAGCGATAACGTTGCCGGCGAAAGTAATGCTCCACCCAAACCTTGCAGGGCTCTGGCTACGATCAACATCAGTTGGGACTCTGCCAGTCCGCCAAGCAGCGATCCTACTCCGAAAAGTCCGATAGCAATCATAAACATGCGTCTTCTGCCCATCAGGTCCGACAGTCTTCCTCCGATGAGTAAAAAACCACCGAATGCGAGTGAATATGCACTAACCACCCACTGGAGGTGATTGGCGGAGAAGCCAAGCTCATTACCTAAGGACGGCATGGCTACAAATATAATCGTGTAATCCAGTGCCAAAACCAACTGTGAAATGGCTAGAATGAATAAGGCTAAACCTTTAAATCGCGTTGAATTCATCTTCTTAATTCCTTTCACTTGCAGACAACGGTCTGCAACCCATAATAATTTTTGACCATTTGATCTAATTTGAGGAAAAAGGAATGAAGCACCGTATGACGCTTCATCCTTGTTCCAATACCGAAAGTGTAATGGTTGTGATCTGCTCAATGACGAGCGGATCGTCCGTTAATTTTGCGACTTGCGTTAGCCCATATCGTGAATGGTACAAGTACCTCGCCATGGCACGCATATCCTGATTCGGACTGAACTCTCCCTGCTGCTGGCCGCGTATCAACGCGTCGTACAAAGCCTCTTCCAATCGAATTTTGTCCTGTTCGAAAAGTTCAGCAATCTCTGGATCATGCGGCACTTGGTCAATCGCACTATAGAGAATAAAGCACTCCTTGCGGCGCTGCTCATCTCTTAATGTGTCTCCAATGACGTTGAATATATCCGTGATCGCTTGCTTCACTGGTGTCGTCTCTGCCAAATATGCGACAACTGCAGAGGACTTCTCGTCCACGTAATGTTTCGTTGCCTTCAAAAACAGATCCCGCTTCGTACCATACGTATCGTACAAGCTTTGACGTGCAATACCTAACCCATCAAGCAGAAGGTGCATGGAGGTGCCTTCATAACCATAATGTCCAAACACCTCCATTGCCTTATGCAGCACGAGATTCGTATCAAATTCTTTGCTTCTAGCCAAATGGAAAGCCTCCTTTCTCCTCCTCTATGCTAACGATATTAGATCGTTCAGTCAAGATGAGGCAAATGGTGGTTTCCAGGAAAGACCTCCTGCTGTTACTCCGAGAAACGTACGGCATCATTCACGCTGCCGACTGACTCAATGGCCACGAGTGGATTCCAGAAATCCCGGTAGCGTGTAATCAGCCCATCTTTGGTCTCCACGACGCTGATATAGGTCTGGTTGTACGGGTTGCCCGTTTCCCGGTGCTTCCCAATTGAGTTGAACTCGGCCACAACCAACTCCGGATCAAGCGTCAGATGAAACTGAAGATCCGTAAATTCGACCTCAAAATGTTTCGGGAAGTTCTGCATGTATTCGTACAGCTCCGCTTTGCCTTCCTTGCGATCCGGGAATCCGGCAGGTCCATACGGGAACTCCAGCACGCCGTTCTCTTCCCACAGATCGACCCATGCCTTAATGTCTCCGCCGGACAGGTGCTTCAGGTGGTTGCGGAAGGCTTGCTGTGCTCTTTCACGTACGATTTCTACTTCTTGCGTCATCATTTGGTTTGTCATGGTTATATTCCTCCAGTTAATTGGTTTTATTTAGACTAATCGATCTGATTTGTTCAAAAAAATAATCGCTCTTCCCTTACTCCGAAAAACGCACGGCATCATTCACGCTGCCGACCGACTCAATGGCCACGAGTGGATTCCAGAAATCGCGGTAGCGTGTAATCAGCCCATCTTTGGTCTCTACGACGCTAATATAGGTCTGGTTGTACGGGTTGCCTGTTTCCCGGTGCTTCCCAATTGAGTTGAACTCGGCCACAACCAGCTCCGGATCAAGCGTCAAAAGAAACTGAAGATCCGTAAATTCGACCTCGAAATGTTTCGGGAAGTTCTGCATGTAGTCGTACAGCTCCACTTTGCCTTCCTTGCGATCCGGGAATCCGGCAGGTCCATACGGGAACTCCAACACGCCGTTCTCTTCCCAAAGATCGACCCATGCCTTAATGTCTCCGCCGGACAGGTGCTTCAGGTGGTTGCGGAAGGCTTGCTGTGCTCTTTCACGTACGATTTCTACTTCTTGCGTCATCATTTGGTTTGTCATGGTTATATTCCTCCAGTTAATTGGTTTTAAAAATAGATCGTTCAGTCCAAAATATTTAAAAAAATAGTCTCTACTACTCTGAAGCTTCAGCACATCCGACTCTAGATAAAATCATTTAAAGCGATTGGTTACCTATTCATTTTCTTAAACTTCTCTAAGGCGAATCGCAGGCTTTAGGAGCGGTGAACTAAAGTTGAAGCTCTTTCCCGAATACCTTCCTGCGTCAAACTTGCTTCTCGAATCATCTTCGATTACGACCTCCTTTCATTGTTGACCATTTGATCTAGAATTATCATATCATTACCGGAACGATTGGTCAATAATTATTTTCGTTCTTTTTTATGACCAGATTTCCTTCACTGTTTCAGCCACTATCTCAAATGATCGCATACGAGCCTGATGATCGTAAATGTGGCTCGTGATAATGAATTCGTCCGCTTCTGTTGCTTCATAAATAGCAGGCAGCTTCTCTCGAATGGTCGTCTGATTACCAATAATACCGAAGTCCAGTTGTTTGGAAATAAGCGCCTTCTCATGGGGTTGCCATAATGCATCCATATTTTCTACCGGTGGCTGGAGTTTATCGGGTCGACCGTGCAGTAGGCTTAAGACCTGCTGCGCTTCTGAAGTAGCAAGGTAGCGTGCTTCATCTACGTTGTCAGCTGCCATGACGGTCAATCCTATCATGACATAGGGATCTGCCAATGTTTTTGATGGAATGAAGGAATTACGATACGCATTCAGCGCTTTATGCAATCCATCTGGGGCAAAATGGCTCGCGAATGCGAACGGCAAGCCGAGGCGTCCTGCCAACTGTGCGCTGACATCGCTTGAACCCAGCAGCCATATCGGAATGTCCAACCCTTCACCAGGGACTGCACGTACACCTGAATGATTCGGATGGTATGCGGCATCCAGATAAGTACGCAACTCGTCCAGCAGCTCCGGAAATTCCGCTCCGTTAGCTCCTAATGTTCTACGCAGCGCTTGAGTTGTCCGCATATCCGTGCCAGAGGCTCTACCTAAGCCCAAGTCAATGCGTCCCGGGAACAAAGATTCCAATGTTCCGAACTGTTCCGCTACGACAAGCGGCGTGTGATTGGGCAGCATTACCCCGCCGGACCCCACTCGGATCTTCTCGGTACCGTTTGCGACATGCCCAATAAGGAGCGGAGTAGCCGAACTCGCAATTCCCGGCATGTTATGGTGCTCAGCGAGCCAGAACCGATGGTAGCCCAGCTTCTCAGCGTGACGAGCGAGATCCAACGTTCGTCCGTAAGCATCCTGGGCTGATCCGCCAGCCAATATCGGAGCTAGATCTAGCACAGAAAGTTTAGGTATAAATTTAGACATTTCAATTCAACCTCCATTATAATTTGACCATTCAGTCTGAAAAGAGTAAAAAAATAAATGATTACACGTATCTTTGATGTTATGATGCTCTCAGTAATCATGCATTGATGCCCTCTTTGTGAATTGAGTATACCAATTCCAGAACAAACGGTCAATAATTATTTTTAACTTGTTCTCGACATTCTCAAATAATCAAATTCGTAGAAAAGTTTTTTACTTCCCTGCCCATTAGCTGAATAAAAGCAGCCGATCACATGGATCAGCTGCTTTTGTATAACATTGAGCTAACGTTTTCCCTGATCTTAACTCTTTTTTAACCACATTGGTAATAAAGGAGTAACGATTCAGTATGAATAATCTACGGTAGAACTTCATTATTTTTATTTGAACGAATATAAAACTGCTAAGTTGATTTTTTAGCTCAGCTATTTATTGAGTTCATTAACTGGAAGAAGTATTCAGGTTTATGAGTCTTATTTAGGTTATACCATGAATGTAATGTATCTGGTGCAAATACATCTAATTTTTTCAGTACTTCCATCGCAAATTCCAGAGGAGCTATTCCTGATGCAGTAACTAGATTCGTATCAGATACCGCCGCAGATCCCATCTCATAGAACTTTTCTCCTTTATAATTAGGACATACCATTTTAGTGTATTCCAAATTATTACTTGTATGCTTTCTATTATCTAAGTATCCCCTATTCGCAAGGGCCTCCGTTGCACCACAAATTGCAGCAACAATAGTGCCAAGCTCTAAAGCTTGGCCAATCCTTTCCAAGATAGGTTGATGAATTCCTTCATTCCAGGTAGTCCCTCCTGGCAAAATTAAAAGATCTCCACTCTCAAGAGTACATTCTTCAAGGGATATCTCTGCTTTTATGCTCAGTCCTCCCATTGTAGTAATCAATTCTTTATTAGCTCCTACTGTAATTACTTTTAAAGGTACAACATCTTTTTTGAAATATCTTCCCGAGTTTAGTTCGGCAACTAAATATCCATATTCCCAGTCCGACATTGTATTAAATACATATAGAAAAACTTTTTTGGTTTGCATCCAATAACACTCCAATCCCAATTGATATAGCCAACTGTAACATGACTTCACTGACAACTAGCGTCAGGGAAGTTATCAATTTTGATGAAAATGTATTAACCCCGACAAAACTTCAATCATTTTTTTCTTGAGGCTGACTGGCTCAACAATTCGAATAGATTTACCGTACGATAAAAGGAAATAAGGTACATATGTATGTATCAACTCTTTCTCAAAATGAAATACGGCTTGATTTGAAGTCCGCTCTTGTAAATAATGTCCTAAAAACCAATGTTGGCAAATATCAGCTAATACACTTTTATCCCCATGAATAACTAAAGAAATAATCTCTTCCTTATCTTCTATAGTTGGAAGAAGATTTTTCATAAAAAAGGCATGTGCTGAAAAATGTTCTGGCCGGTCAAACTTATTTTCGGTTAGCATGAGATCTTCAATTCGATCTACTCTAAAACTACGGATATCACTCCTAAGATGACAAAATCCAATCACATACCATTTATTATTCCAATAGATAAGTCTGTACGGATCAACCAATCTATCCTTTATTTGCTTTCCGCCACTTTTATAGTGGAGAATTTTTACTGAATACCCGTCAGCTACGGCCTGCTCCAACTCCTTCAAAAAAGGCTGCATAGAGAGTGAACTTAATCGACTTATAACTTCAAGACTAGTTAAATGTTGGTTTATCTTGGTTTCCTGCTCTTGATTTGAGTATTTACTTAGTTTGGAAATGGCCCTATTTAATGCTTCACCTCCATAATATCCGGCTTCTTCTGCAAAAACTGCTGCATGTAACAGTGAAGTTTGCTCCTCAAAATCAAAAAAAAGAGGTGCCTCAATAAAATTGTTCATTAAAGTGTATCCACCGTTATGTCCTGGTTCTGAAATGATAGGTACGCCACTTGTTGAAATTGTATCGATATAACGATACACAGTCCTTATGTTCATCTCTAACTTTTCTGAGATTTGTTTTGCAGTCATTTTTTCACCTGATCGAAGCATCCATAGAATTGCTAGCATGTTGTCTATTTTAGGCATGTAATTCCACCTCTATATAAATTCTCTTGTTAGTTTAAACCATGTTCTCCAGAGAGCTGTTGAATAAGGTTAACGAGTATTCCTTTTGAGAGATCAAATTTTGGGTGATCCGTTGTATGACCTCTGTATCGCGGAGCTCCAGAAAATCTGGGATCAACAAATCCGCAGGTGCTATCCATTTCGAATCAATGATCTCCGCTTTATCTAACTGAAGAGAACCACCGATGATTTCACCAATAAAATGAAATAAAATAACCTGATGATTTTGTACTACTCATGAAATTGTAAATGCCTGTAGTGGCTGTAAGTTTAACATCGTACCCGGTTTCTTCCTTTGCTTCTCGACGTGCCGCCTCTAGAATATCTTCATGATATTCGATTCTCCCTGACGGGAAGTTCCACGTATTCCTAACCGTTGCTTTGTTTTCCTTAATCATAAGCTGCTTATCTTCATGTATTATCGAAACACTTACAACCAATACAATCCCGTTTTGAGTCACGCTGAAAAACCTCCATAATTAGAGAATCAATCTACCATCATCCGAACTTACCTTCCGATCCCCAATATTTAGACTAACACATCATGCAGCTATTCTGCTTAATAGCTTAAGGAAGATTGATAATGGATGAACTGACCCTGTGTTTAATCCACACCGCTTGTTTAGTGTCTGAATATTACTGTATTTAGCTTAATGAAAATTACCGCTAGAGTATGAGGTCATAGAAGGTGGGATGGGAAAAATGGCTATTTTATCAACTGGGCCGATAGAAAACAATCCCGTTTCCGGGATTAGACCGACACAACAGGTTACCATTAGATTGGTAAGTCGTGCTGCGGACTCTCTAACTGTATCTGTCCAGGGATATGTGCTTAGCACAACAAGAACACTGTATGTGAGTGAAGTAATCAGTATCGCCCCTAACGAAGCATTGACCAGAAATTATTTTGCGGATTTAGATGCTTATGAGTTTGTTTTTGAAACAAGCACGGAAGGTGCAGAGCAAGTAGGGATTTCAGTGTGGGGCAAACAAGCCTCCGGACAATTGGTTGATGCACATCGTGTAGTAGACCACGAAAAAAACAGTTAAGAAAAGTCTGGCAGATAAATCTGCTCAAAAGAAGGAGATGTGGCGATGAGCTTTTTATCAACAGGGCCAATAGAAAATAACGCTGTGAACGGTGTAAGACCGACTCAGACAGTTACCATCAGAATCGATAACCGCAGCGATGTGACAGCATCATCCGTACAAATACAGGGGTACTACATGGATGGTGGATTGAGGGTTTTGTATGTCAGTGAGTCTTTAAACATCGCCCCCAATCAAGTAGTAACCAACAATTATTTTGCCAACTTTGATGCGTTCGAGTTTACCTTCACAACAACCACGACGGTTAATGATCCTGTACAGGTATCCGTCTGGGGCAAGAGCAGCACAGGCTCTTTAGTAACTGCCCATCGCTTGGTCTCTTCCGAATTGCTGGGTGATGTTCCAGACATCACCGGAGTCACAGGCGCAACCGGCGCGACCGGAGCTCCTGGGTCTACTGGTGTGACAGGCGCAACGGGGGCTCCGGGGTCTAACGGAGTAACTGGCGCGACGGGCTCTCCGGGGGCTACTGGTATAACAGGTGCAACAGGCTCTCCGGGGGCTACTGGTGTAACAGGTGCAACAGGCTCTCCGGGGGCCACCGGTGTAACAGGTGCAACAGGCTCTCCAGGGGCTACTGGTGTCACAGGCGCAACGGGGGCTCCGGGCTCTACCGGAGTAACGGGTGCGACGGGGGCTCCGGGCTCTACCGGAGTAACGGGTGCAACAGGCTCTCCGGGGGCTACTGGTGTCACAGGCGCAACAGGCTCTCCGGGGGCTACTGGTGTCACAGGTGCGACGGGCTCTCCAGGGGCTACTGGTGTCACAGGTGCAACGGGGGCCCCAGGTTCTACTGGTGAGACTGGTGCGACAGGTGCTCCTGGCACAACCGGAGTAACGGGAGCGACGGGGGCCCCGGGCACAACTGGAGTCACCGGAGCGACAGGTGCTCCAGGTTCTACCGGGGCTACTGGAGCGGCAGGTGCTGGAGCTATCATTCCTTATGCGTCCGGACTTCCAGTTTCGCTGACTACCGTATTAGGGGGACTTTTGAATACCTCCAGTTTAGTTGGATTTGGTAACAGTGCTTCAGGTGTAAGTGTCAACGGAGGAATCATTGATCTCACAGGCGCTGCCGGCACCTTGCTAAACTTTGCTTTCTCCGCATCACGTTCAGGAACGATTACTTCACTGGCCGCTTATTTCAGTACGACAGCTGGACTAAGCTTGGTTGGATCTACCATAACCATAACTGCACAACTATTCAGATCTACTACACCAAATAACTCCTTTACGGCTGTACCGGGTGCTGTAGTAACCTTGACGCCTTCATTGACCGGTGTCTTGGCACTCGGAACAATATCCAGCGGATTGACAACTGGACTGAGCATTCCGGTAACTGCCGGTGACCGCCTGCTTATGGTGTTCTCGGCATCAGTAACAGCGGGAATTGATGTGGCTACAACGTTGGCCGGATATGCAAGCGGCGGACTTAGCATCACTTAACGTGAAGTCCAGCTTTATATTAAAATGAGATACAGAGACCCTTCGCCGATCATGGCGGGGGCTTCTATCTATGTATGAACACACAAGTGGACTATTTTGCCCGTATGCTGAACAAAAGCAGCCGATCACATGGATCAGCTGCTTAATACATATTAATTCAGTTATCGTTTCCCGTTATCAGTTATCGTTTCCCATTAATTGAACTTTCCATTTTGATCGTTGGTTCATGAGCTTACCCGATCATGCATGCTGAAGTGCCAAGCGTACCCTCTACCTCGTTTCCTTCCTTACGCCAGTACTCCATGCCTCCAAGCATTTCTTTCACCTGAAAACCCAGACGGGATAAGCGGGCTGCTCCTTTGCTGGCGCCATTGCAAGCCGGTCCCCAGCAGTAGACGACGATGACCTTATCTCTGGGTAAAGACGCCGTTGTTTCTTCGCTGATCGTGTTGGAAGGAAGACTAAGAGCTCCCGGGATATGGCATTCTCCATAAGCAATAGCGCTTCTTACGTCGATGAGTACAAAGTCATTGAGACCTTGTGTCATATCGTGCTTTACGTCTGAGACGTCCGTTTCTACGGCAAGCTTGTTCATGAAATGCTGGTGAATGTACTCAGGCGAAGGAGCAAGCGTCTCTAGAACGAGGGAATATCGGATTTGATTTGTCATTTGGGTTACCTCCAAGGGGGCTGATTTAATTTCTTGCAATCAATGTAACACAGCCTCTAACCATGGAGTTATCGATAGAAATCTATAAGATACTTCAATCATATAGATAATTGGTTTCACTGATCAAATCCACGAACCCTTGAAAAGCTTTGGACTTCCACTTTTTTTTAGAATAAATGAGCTGCGTATAAAATCTACACTCTGGATGGACGAAAGGAATAGCGACAATTTGGCCCTTGCGTAATTCTTCGGTAACCGCTATACGCGGCAGCAAGGCAATACCAAGATCGTAAATGACGCACTGCTTGATTGCTTCCAGATTGCCGAATTCGTAGGAAAGACTGTAATTCACTTGATTCCCTTTCAAAACATTGAGAAGCATAGCCCGGTAAGTGCAGCCATCTTCTGTCATAATCAACGATTCACCCTCAAGATCTTCAATGTGGACTTCACTTTGAAAAGCAAGTTTATGATCAGGATTCGTGATAAAAACTAACGTTTCCTCCCTCAAAATGCTGCAGTGAAGATCGGGATCCTTAAATGGAGGATCCAAAATGATCCCTATGTCTAGTTCGCCACTTTTGACTGACTCAATAATATAAGGTTCGTTACCAGGCTGGATGATCACATTGATACCAGGATATTCTCCACGATACTTTTGAAGATATGGCGGAAGGCAGAAGGCAGCCAAAGTCTCGATAGTTCCTATGGACAGTTTTCCCTTGGATTGTTTGGATACGACTTCTTTGGACTCTTCATGCAGTCTGTGTATATCGTTGGCGTATTGCAACAGCGTTTCGCCAGCCAACGTTAGTTTCATTCCCCTGCCAAAACGTTCTAAGAGAACGACCCCGTAAGCTTCCTCCAGCTTCTGAATCTGAGTCGTGATGCTGGACTGTGCATATCCAAGTGTTTCCGCGGCTCGCGTATAGCTTCCCCACTTCGCCACTTCCCGAAAGGTTTTCAAATAAGTTAGTTCCACGAGCATCCCTCACCTTTTGCAAGTTCCCGATACTTTATCATGAACTCTCGGTTATGACAATTGAATCATCAAAATTAATGATATTACCCAGATTTAATTATCGATAACTTTGATGAGAATCAGCATTGTATGATTAGTGCAGTGTTAAAAAATACAGATGTAGAGCGAACGCGGATAGGGAGCTTGAAGTGCTGTAACAACTTTGCAAAAATTAGTCGATAAGTAGAACAACAATCTGAGTAACCCAAAGCTTTAAAAACCTTTAACTTTTATTAAACTAACCTGCCCGTTAGTTGAACAAAGCAGCCGATCATATTGATCAGCTGCTTTCTTAGTTTTAACGATATCGTTTCCCGTTAGTTTATTTACGGTCTGCATATTTTACTCTTGTTTTGAAGCATGGTCATTGCGTCCTTATCTTCAATTATTCTGTAATTATGCTACTTAATTTTTGAAAATTACGACCATATGCTTGCTTCCCATATATTCAACGGAAGTATTTAACTGCTCCGCTACAAAACGAACAGGAACGAACGCACTGCCGTTCTTCAGAAGTAAAGGAGCATCTTGCATCACCGTTTGCTGGTTTACTTTTACCTGCCTGTTCCCTACAGCCCAACGAATCGTTTTACCATCCTTCTGAATCGTTACCTCTTTGGTGCTCTGTTTCCAATTCACGGCTGCCCCAAGCTTCTCGGAGATGAAACGGATCGGCACATAGGTACGTCCCGTCTGAATAAATGGCGCTGCGGTAATACGATAAGCACTTTCTCCAACATAAGCAGTCGTGCTGCCGATCACCAAGCGCTGTGTCTTACGCTGACCGCCAGGCAACTCATTTCCTGCCATTTTCACAAATAATTTATATGTTTTCGATCCCTTGCTTAAATCTAAATAGTTATTTTGCAGTGCAAGTGGTTCAATGAATGCACCCGTATCATAATACGGTAAAAAACCACGTTGTTGGAGCGGCTCTAAATCCCAGACTCGATTGTTGTTCAAATAGAGGTAAGACAATCTTTGAAGATTTCTTAACGGCTCCAAATCATAGATCTGGTTAGATGATAAATCCAGAGAAAGTAAGTTAGTTAATTTAGATAACGGAGCAAGATCTTTGATGTTATTATTCGCAGCATCGAGTCTCCAAAGATTAACCAATCCTGCTAGCGGCTTTAGATCTGTGATCTTGTTAGAACTTATGGACAACGTATTCAGATTAACTAGTCCCGCTAGCGCTGAAAGATCATTGATTTGGTTGCTAGCTAGAGATAAATCTGTCAACTTCGTTAACTTCCCAAGGGGCTTAATATCCTCAATTTGATTGTCACCCAGATCCAAAGTCGTCACATTGACTGCATACTCCAACCCCTGCAAACTCTTAATTCCTTTACCCGATAAAGGAACATCGGTCAGTGACTCTAAATCCTCTTTGGTTAGGGATTCATCGTCGTTTTTATTCAATAATGACTTAAGCGCTTGTTCTAGATTGAGATCCTCAAAAGACAAAGGCTGTTGGTTAGATACCTCCATGTAGGCCTGTCCCGGTAAGCCCAAACATAGGACAAAAATAATTAATAATCCAGCAAGGTATTTCTTCATTCTGACCATTCCTCTCTAATCACTGTGTAAACTAGCCAATAGTTGTTTAGATTAAGACGCAATTTACAAAGAAAAGTTGTATTGAAGAGTAATGTAAGTAGTTAAGTAGTTAAATAAAAGCAGCCAATCCCAATGATCAGCTGCTTTCTTGTTGTTATGAGCTAACGTTTCCCGTTAGTTTAATGAAGTATATTTTCGAACTTAATTATTTGTAATTTCAACCGAGATACGAATGACAAAGCTATCGGGATTTTGTTCAGAGAAATAGTTGATAAGGTCCATTGTATAGGCACTCCCGCACACCCTCATGCCCTTACTCTGAATAAATTTTTTTAAAATAAAACAAGTCTCTGATACGGTATCATAAGGTCCCATATGATCTGTAACAGCATAAAATCCCTTGGGCTTCGTGATCACTTTTTTATCAGCAATGAGCTCCTTTAGTTTGTTCGCAACATATCCCAAAGAAATCTTCCCTGATTCAAAGCTTTCCTTACTTATTAGTGTCCATATCGGAAATTCGTGTTGAATAGCATGTTCTTCACAATAACTCCGATGTTCACTTAATTTAATTGAAAACTCCTTATCGTCGCTCTCTATTAGAGGTGTCGCTATAAAGTATTCCACCTCATGTTCCTCAATCGATGGAATAGTCCTTATGGCTTCCATCGATGTTTCCGTCATTTGTATAGCACTTTCCATAATTCCTTGCATTCGCTTGATTCGAAGTAGCTCTACCCCCAGTTCAATCTCTTTCTGTTTAAAGAGATTAACGAGCTGAGGTACATTTTGATTCTGGAAAAACTCTTTAATTTCCTGCAGGGAGCTCCCCGCCTTCTTCAATACAATAATAATATCCAAAAAGTAAGATTGTCGGAATGAATAATAACGATATCCTTTTTCGTTAATGAACTCAGGCTTCAAAAGCCCAATTTCATCGTAATGAAAAAGAGTATGTTTGGTTACTCCACACATTTTAGCTAGCTCGCTAGTAGTAAAGTACTGATTCGAAATATCCGGCATCATTTCTCACTCCTTCTTTTAACATCTGGTATTCACAATTCAAGCTGCCAAATCTAATCTTGACTGTAGGGTTACCCGATACCTTAAAGTTAATTATATACGAATATTAGTCTTATGAGATATGGAGGAAGAAACGAAATGGATAAATTTAAACGTTGGATCATTCTGACTGTTGTATCCAGTGCACTTATGCTCATTGTGATGGATGCTACGATTCTTTACACTGCTTTGCCAAGCTTAACACATGATCTAGGTGCTTCTGCCTCGGAAAAGTTGTGGATTCTGAATGGATATTCGCTCGTTATGGCTGGGTTGCTTCCTGCAATGGGGACTCTTGGTGATCGATACGGACACAAAAGGATATTTTCTATTGGTTTGGTCGCATTCATTGGGGCTTCTCTTGTGGCCGCTTTCGCTCCAGTTCCCACTGTGTTGATCGTTGGAAGGGTTTTACTTGCCGTAGGAGCATCAATGATGATGCCTGCTACACTTTCAATCATCAGAGTAACATTTACCGATCCACGTGAATTAGGATTAGCAATTGGAATATGGGGCTCCATTGCCTCTGGAGGAGCAGGGCTCGGACCTATCATAGGTGGACTACTTGTAGAATACTTTTGGTGGGGAGCGGCATTTTTGATAAACGTTCCGATTGCCATCGCAGCTTTTATTTTGACCCTAATCTATGTACCTAAACATGCAGGTGACAAGAAAAAGAAGTGGGATCTAACCGGATCAATACAGATTTTGATCGCCATGGTAGCCCTTATCTATGCGATCAAGGAGTTTGCTCGGCGCGAAGGTTCCCCTGTACTTGCTGTACTCGGCGCCCTCATCGGTTTGATTGCATTGATTATTTTCATTCGCCGTCAACTCAAAAGCTCAAATCCTTTGCTTGACCTGTCGCTCTTTAAAATAAAACCATTCACTACTGGTTTTATTACAGCATTGGTCGCACTATTTGGACAATTGGGTATTCAGTATATCGTAACTCAGCGACTTCAGTTAGTCGAAGGTTTAGGGCCACTGCAAGCTGGCCTGATAACACTAAGCATACCGTTAGCTGCTCTATTAATTGGTCCATTCGTTGGAAAAATGCTTTATAGCTATGATGTAATCCGTCTCCAAATATTCTCGTTTTTAATAGCAACAGTAGGAATGATTATATATATCTTTCAATTTGACTCAGGAATGGTTGCACAAATCATCGGACTTGCCTTAGTAGGGGCAGGTTTGGGAGCAGGAATGACGGCTGCATCGCACTCCATTATGAGCTCTGCACCCGCTCATAAGGCTGGTATGGCTGCATCTATTGAAGAGGTAGCATATGAACTTGGGGGAGCATCCGGAATCGCAATTATTGGGAGTATATCAGGTCTAGTATATACACTGTCTATGAAAATCCCTGTAGGTATAAACGTTCCAGCTAATGTAAAGGACAGCTTGGATGAAGCGCTATTGGCTGCAGAAGGGTTGGTTGGACAGGCCTCTGAAGCGTTAAAAGAAGCTGGCCGAACAGCATTTGATCAGTCCTTTGTGGCTATACTTGCGGGTGTTGCAGTCCTCTTTATGATTGCTTCGTTGGTTATTGGTTTGACAGGTTCACGTTCAAAACAAAAAGGAACTGGAATTTGAAAAACCTTCAATAGATTAGACATTTTTTCGAACATCTACATTTTGGAGGTAAAATAAATATGGCCATCATCATTAGCTTTAGTATTGCTATAGTTACAGGGATAAGTGTGATTTATTGGTGGGTAAACAAAATATCAAAAGAATAAGTAATGTCCCCTTAAAAAATTTATTAACTCATAAACTTGGTATTATAAAAAACCGTTGTTCTTATTAAATAGGAACAACGGTTACTTTTTTTAAGGAAAAGAATATTTCCTAGCTTTAATTCTTCCTTCCTTCTGTCTAGGTCATCATTACTCATTGAACTAACCTGCCCGTTAGTTGAACAAAAGCAGCCAATCATATTGATCAGCTGCTTCCTTGGTTTTATTGAGCTCTCGTTTCTACGTTAGTTGAATGCTAAATACAAGACGGGTCCCTGCTTTCATTATTACGGCTTGACCGTTTCGTTAATCTTCTCGAAATACGGGGACAGCTTGGAGGCTAGTTGCTCAAATTGCTGCTGCTCTTTTTGGGTCAATTTCTCCTCATGACTGACCCCATTTTCATCAGTAATCTTCAGCTTTAATACCATTAACTGCTTGGTCAGTTCCATATATTCTTTAAACTCATCTTCCGTGAGCTTGCCTTTTGCTGCATGAAGCATCCCTTCAATCTCTTGATAGTCTTCTTGTGTACCGCCTTTCTGTTCAATGGTCGAAGAAGAACCAAAAATATCATCGGCCAAATAGGAGGCTGCAAATGCAGCTGACGGAATGAGGATTGCTACTGCAGCAATACCTGTGAGTATACGTTTTTTCATTGGAGATCTACCTCTCTTCTCATTTAAATAGTTTTGATAGGACTGTCGTACACGTCCATACAACTCGGGTGGGCAGTGCATCGAATCCGCCACCTGGCGAAGTTCATCACTCAACTCTTTGTCAATGGACATACACGTCTCCTCCTGTCATTTCATATCGTTTCCGGAGTTCTTTCCGTGCTAGATGATGCCTGGATTTAACTGTGCCAACGGGGATCTGCAACATGTCCGCAATTTCTTCCAAGGTATAATCGTGAAAATAGCGCAGGATGACGACTACACGTAGTTTGTACGATAACTGCCGGACAAGGCTAAAGAGCTCATGCTGCGTTTCGGACTGCAAGACTACTTTGTCCGTCCAGTCGAACTGTTGTTCACAAGTCATCTGGCGATTTCGTTCAAAAAGGCGAATTCGCCTCCAGGTCTTTCTTTTCCAATCCTGTACAAGATGGACAGTGATCCCGTGCAACCAAAACCGGAATGGTCGGTTAGGGTCGTATTTCTCATATGACCGCCACATGTGCATGTAAACTTCATTCACAATTTCCTCTATGTCCTGTTTGTTGTAGACGAGAAAAGCAACGGTCCGATAGACATCTTGGTGAGTCGCCTGATAGACTAGCTGGAAAGCTGACTCATCACCAAGTATTGCTTTTTCAAGCCACTGAATTAACTCTTTATCATTCATGGGGGCCCCTCCTGAACGTGATACATATCTTAATTCGCTCCCGTGCCGGAAAAGGTTCAGTAGAAGAAAAAACTTTTTCAATAGCCCTTTGTATTAGCTTTTCTTAGTCAAAGCTGTTCCTCTGTAGTAATAAGGGGTATATGGAAGAGACAACGGGGCTGTGTAAATAGTTTCTCAATAAAAAAACAGTCGATCCTAATGACCAACTGCCTCTCTATTTATATTAAGCTAAAGTTTCCACTACAGATTCAACCACGTTTTCCGTCTGTCCAGAAGCAGCACTTGATAAATTTTTGTGTTTTTCTCCCCAGATTTTCATTTCCATAATGATCGGCACTAAGGTGCGTCCGAATTCCGATAGCGAGTATTCCACTTTGGGAGGAACTTGCGGGTACACCTCACGGTGCACGATCCCGTCTTCTTCAAGCTCTCGAAGCTGCAGCGTCAGCATTCTCTGCGTAATAGTCGGACATATTCTGCGAAACTCGTTAAATCGTACAGGGCCTTCAATCATATGATACAAAAGTACACCCTTCCACTTGCCGCCAATGACATCCAACGTATACTCGACGGGACAACCTTCTTCATTCGGGCATTGGCCGTATCCCGATTTGCGGTCACGCATGTATTTATCCTCCTCTATTAACAGTATACAAATTGATACTACATCACACTATTGTGCGTACTATTCACGATAGTCAATATACGTTATATTACAACCAGAAAGCAATAAGTGATGTACATTCAAGGAGGAAACGACCATGTCAAACCGACAAATGAAAGCCATCGGCTTGCTGAAGTATTTGCCCATTAATCACCCCGAGAGCTTGCTGGACGTTATGATGGATGTACCTGAACCTACAGGGAGAGACTTGCTGATCCGAGTCAAAGCCATTTCTGTTAATCCCGTCGACGTCAAAGTGCGCGCTCCCAAAAATCGGACCGAAAACACGCCAAAGGTTCTCGGTTGGGATGTTGCAGGTATCGTTGAGCAAGCCGGACCGGAATCTTCACTGTTTAAACCCGGCGATGAAGTGTATTATGCCGGCAGCATTGACCGTCCTGGTGGGAATAGCGAATTTCACCTCGTTGATGAGAGAATCGTCGGTTTTAAACCAGCAATACTGGAATTTGCGCATGCTGCCGCTCTGCCGTTAACCGCCATCACCGCTTGGGAAGGATTATTTGATCGTTTGGATGTGCCTGCTGCCACCAAGCGCAACGAAGGTAAAACCATTTTGATCATCGGGGCAGCAGGTGGTGTTGGTTCTATTGCGACACAACTGGCCAAACACGCTGGTTTGACTGTCATCGGCACAGCTTCACGTCCGGAATCTGCTGAGTGGGCTAAAAACATGGGAGCTGACCACATCATCAATCATTACGAAGCATTTCTCCCTCAGCTCAAAGCACTAGGTTTAGAATATGTTGACTATATTTTCTGCTTGAACAGTACGGAGAAGCATTGGGTCAATATGGCTGAAGCCATTGCTCCCCAAGGGAAAATCTGCTCCATTGTGGAGACGGATGAGCTGCTCGATCTGACCTTATTGAAAAACAAAAGCGTCACTTTTGCCTGGGAGCTGATGTTCACCAGACCATTATTCCAGACTTCGGATATGATTGAACAGCACAGCCTGTTAAACGAAGTTTCCCGTATGATTGATGAAGGCCGCTTACGAACTACGGTTGCCCAGATCCTCTCTCCCATCAATGCAGCCAATTTGCGTAAAGCCCATGCCATACTGGAAGAAGGACGTATGACAGGTAAACTCGTGATTGAGAACTTCAAGTAACAAATATTTTATTTGTATGATTATTCTCTCCGTTAGTTAAACAAAAGCAGCCGAGCACTGTGATCAGCTGCTTTCTTGATTATATTGAGCTATCGTTTCCCATTAGAATCATTTCATTGGTTTTGCAATGCAATCATTTTCTCTTTTGTTAATTCTCCACTGTCAATTTCTATAAAGGTATCATCGTGGACACATCACAGAAGAACGTTGAATGATACATCATTGTCTATGGCCTGATGATGTTACCTTTACACCACTCATATTGGCGCCGTGCTGGACGATTATCACGTCTTGTCCAACGATAGTAGCTAATGGATTTCCTTTGTAATGTACAGAAGCTAAAGTTTTACCGCTATTCGTATCTAAAGCGATCTGTTTTCCATTATTCAAACTGACATATGCAACACCATCACGGTTTGCGAATGACCAATCCACTACTGGAGCATCAAAGGTGTAAGTTTTATCAGGCTCGTCACCGGAACGAACATCCACTGGAAAACGTGAAATCACGGCTTGCTTTTGCTCGTCATCGTACCTTCCAATGACGTAAAAGTAATCTCCATCCGAAACAACATCAGATGCACTTTGCATTTCCACAAAATCTACCGGGATATACGACCGGGTGACCTTTACGGTTCCGTCGCTTAAACGAATTTCATCAATATTTGCAGCATAGCCAGCATCAATGCCGTTTGATTCATCGCGTGAATATAACGTTTGACCGTCTGAGTAAAGAATATCCTGATGATTCCCATCGGTTAGTGTCCATTTTACTTTGCCGCTCTTTGCCTCAATTCCTTGTAATCCGCTCGTCGTCAAAGCACCTGAGATGGTAGTCGACACCACAAGCATATCTCCGGTTTGAAGAACCTTGAATCCGTCATTGTTGCTTTTTGTTTTCCACTTTACCTTTCCGTTGGAAGCATGGTATGCCGTCAATCCGTATTCATCCCCGACGTAGATCACTCCATTGGCCAGATGCAGGCTCAAGTTCGAATAACGTTCTCCCTTTTTGAGGCTTACTTGCGTTTGGACTTTCCATTGCAGCTTGCCTGATTTGGCATTCAGCTTCAGGAGCTGTCCCTTTGCATCCGTAAACCATACCGATTGACCATCCGTTACCGTCTGGGATACTGCCGAAGCTTGAACTGTCCAGCGGGTCTTGCCAGCAAGAGCATCAAACGCAATATACGTATTGCCAACGGTATAATAGAGATCATTCTTCAATAATGTGGCCCTCGTATTTACTTTATTCGGATTTCCTACTGTTTTGGTCCAAAACGGTTTCAGATTTATAGATGTTTGACTAACTGCTGATGCGGCTGATACATGGCTTATGCCAATCTCATAAAATGCAGAAGCTGACGATAAAAATAGTGCTGCTGCAATACTAGTTTTAACAAGTCTAGATAACGTTTGCTTTGTAGTTACTTTCATTATACTTTTCCTCCAGTTCATTTTAGATTGAATAAGAGACCATTATTCAGGCTGTAAATCCATGATCGCCCCAAACATTTGGGATGCTGTGGTGAAGCAAATGAACGAACATAGCTCGGCAATCTCCGTCTCTGAAAACTCTTGTTTTAACACATCAAATGTCGCCTGATTAATGGACGAGCGATGGTTCAGAAACAGCTCGGCAAACCCCACCGCAAGACTAATCTTTGAATCTTTTTGGTCCAATACAGCCTTTCCTTTAGCCTGACAGTACTTACATCCATTACCGAATGCGAGCGAGCGGCGAACTTGTTCTTTTAAATCACCATCTAATTCACCATCTTGATAGAAAGCTTGTTCAAGTTTGTTCCAGTTCTTTAGAATCTGTTCATTGTGACCCAACAATTGCTGAAACGGGGTTTCACCTGTGCTGGAGTAAGATATCCTTGGCAAGTCTCTCACCTCCTATTTCGATTTTAAGCATTCTCAAGCGCAAACGCCTTGAAACGTACGATGTGGCTGTCGGGAATATCGCATTCTTGCTTTAAATAATGTTCTATGCTCTCATATCTGCCGAGAATATCCTGAAGCACATCCTCTAGATAATCACGCCTCACCTCCAGCATAGGCTTGATTCTTTCAGAAGGCACACGATATAAACTCATCAGACGAATCATTTTTTCTGCTTTTTTCATACGTGGCCCGATTCGTACATTGGAATACAAGTAATCTTTCATTACGTTTTCGTACGGAACATTTAGAAGAAGCTGAATAATTGCTGCCAAAAATCCGGTTCGGTCCTTCCCCCCAGTACAGTGAATAAGAACAGGAAGATTTCCTTCTTTAGCTAGCAACCCAAATAGCTCTTTGAGCGTTGACTGAGCATTCGTCCCCATATGACGGTACATGTCCTTCATCGTTATCTCGAAATCAAGCCTGTCTCCATGAAAAATCAGATGATTCATAAACTCAAGGCGCGTGAAGGCCTGACTCTGATCCTGCAACGTCAAATTTGCAATGGGTGTTCCCTTGTTCAGCATGCGGCTTTTGTTTGACCTTTGCTCTGTTTCAGTCCTCAAATCACAGATTAGTTGGAGACCGAGCTGTTCGAACCTTGCCATGTCTCCTTTCGAAAGTTTCGACAATTCATCCGAACGAAATAGTATGCCTTTTCTTACTCTCTTTCCATCGGTTGTAGCATAACCTCCAAAATCCCTGAAATTATACAATCCGTCGAAGTAAGACAGGGAGATGGGATCTAGATTCTTGTTCTTCATATGGTTCCTTCTTTCTGATCATCCAAAACTTTCTAGTTGTATATGAGCATTTCCGGTTGAAACTTAACAATAATATTAGTTTGACTTGTTAGTTTTGTAAAGAACTTATCGTTCATAAATATAATTTAATAATGGATTCAAGGATTGACACACCCTCTTACTGAACGCTATGATGATCCTGTGACCTATTAGTTTTTAATAAAACCATTTGGTTTATAGGAACTTCTGCTCCTTGGAGCAGGTTGAAGCCGGCTCAACTTGATCCTGAACATTTCAAAAGAAAGCAGGTTTACGTATATGTCTCATCGTTCTTTGAGTACCGAAGCTCGCAAGGAAGCTTTCTTTTCGCTTCTTCCCTACCTTCCGCCGTTATTTGCGATTGTCATAGGAACTTTTATGGTGATCTTGGATAGCACCGCTGTCAACGTAGCTCTCCCAACCTGGGTAATCGAATTCGGTGTATCACTTCAGACCATGCAATGGGCAGTTACCGCCTACACTTTGGCGCTCTCGGCAGTCATCCCCTTGGCTGGATGGCTATCGGACAAACTGGGTGCCAAGAGAGTGTTCCTCACTTCCATCGCATTCTTTACGCTTGGCTCCATTCTTTGTGCATTCGCACAAACGCCTGGACAATTGATTTTGTTTCGGATCGTTCAAGGGCTCGGGGGAGGCATGGTTTCCCCCATTGGGATGGCTATGGTTTACCGCCTGGCACCACCGGACAAACGCGGATCTATTATTGGCATGTTAGGCATTCCGATGCTGCTCGCTCCCGCCCTCGGACCCGTATTATCCGGCTGGTTAGTAGAGTATGTGAGCTGGCATTGGATTTTCTGGATCAACCTGCCGATCGGATTAATGGGAATATGGATCGGAATGAAACACTTACCCGCCTTCCAAGCCCAAGGCAATCCATCATTGGATATCGTGGGATTGGTTCTCGGACCAACTGCTTTTGCCTGCCTGACGTACGGTTTCAGTGAAGCCGGCATGGGCCTCGCTCCTTCACGTGCCTTCTTAGGCTTGTCTGTCGGTGCTGTTTTGCTTGTACTTTTCGTGATTTCGTGTTTGTTACAGCGACAGCCTCTCCTCGAATTGCTCGTATTTCGATCCGCTCCATTCACATTCGGAATTCTGACATCTTGGATTATGCAAACAGCACTATTCGGCACCGTGCTGCTGTTCCCGTTGCTCCTCCAGCAATTCAAACAACTCGGTCCGCTGGATACAGGCCTGCATCTGCTGCCTCAAGCGGTCGGTTCCATGATCTTCATGCCGCTTGCGGGTAAATGGTTCGACCGAACGGGAGTACGACCGCCTCTGACATTAGGGATGCTTCTAATTTCCGGAGGGCTGTGCACGATGGCACTGGTTGGCACGAGGCAGGAACCAGCCTTTATTATGATGATTCTGTTTGCTCTCGGTTCTGGTATGGGCCTGTCCATGATGTCACTCAATACTTATGTATTGAATGCAACGCCCCCTCGAATGGTCAGCCGGGTTACCCCGCTTACGAGTGCTTCCCAGAAGGTGGTTTCATCATTTGCCATCGCTGGCTTCACAGGATACCTTTCGTCGCATATCACAACCAATATGGAAGGCAACATACCTACGACTGAAGCTTCAATCGCCGCCTTCAGTGACACGTTCTGGATGGCTGCATGCATTGCGGGAGCGGGACTTGTGCTCGGTTTATTTTTGAAAAAGACGCAGACACCCATGAAAGAAAATATCTCCATGAGCGAGATCCAAAGAAAGGATACATCCACATGATCAAATTTCTCTTCGATCCGAAAACTCCCGTTATGGTAACTGCGCTTGCGCTGCTTGCTGCCATGACTGCAGTCTGGTTTTCTCCATCGGAATTTCCCATCCATTTTATGAATGGACATGCGGACAGGTTTGTTAGCAAATGGTTAGGCCTATTCTCCTCTCCAGGCATCATGCTGCTTTTGCTCGGGATCTTCTTTTTTGCTCGTCGAATATTGGTTATACTTATGCAAGGAGGTTGGAAAGGAATAACGCCCGATATCCGTAATGAGTGATAAGGAGAATTAGCATGAGTTTATTGAAAGAAAAGATCATCCAATCCGCCGTCCGTCTTTTCATGGAGAAGGGCTACAGAGCTACGTCCATTCAGGATATCGCTGACGATTGCAGCATCGCCAAAGGCTCCTTGTACAAGTTCTTCGGATCCAAGGAGGATTTGTTTATCTGCATTTTAAAGCAACGACAGCAATATATGATGGATGAGGTAGAGCGAATTCGAAAACTTGCATTACCCCGTAGGGAAACCTATCTGGCCGAGATTACAAGTTTATTTCAATTTTTTAGCCGTCACGGCTATTACATTTCCCGGGACTATACTGAATTCCCCCCGGCAAGCAGTGACAATGTCTATACCCTCATTCAGCAAATCCAGATTCAGATGTTCAATTATTATGAGAACCTGTTATCAAGACAGTATGGTTCAGCCATCTCACATTGGAAGTGGGATGTGACCTCCCTGTTCAGTGGTCTAGTTCGTGAATATACCTTTCATCTGTTATTCGCCTTCAAACCGATCCATATCGAGAAACTGGCCACCTTTATCGCGGAACGTATGGATGATTTGGTTGAGGGATTGGTTAAGACCTCTCCGCAGGCAATATTGACAACCGAGCTTATGAAGGAATATGAGGCGGTAGATTTGGAATCCCTTGTTCCAACAAACTCGGCAAGAATATCTTCATTACTTCATACCATACAGTCGATCATCCCTGAGCTGTATGTCCCGAATGCCAGAAAAAGTGAATTAGAGCAAGTGGCAAAATTACTGGAGGAAGAGATGACCAAGGAAGTGCCGCGGGCCTTTCTGATTCAAGCATTGCTGCGCGACTTGTCCGTCGAACCTGAGTTGTCCACCCATGCAGACCAGCTGCAGCAGCGGTTAGGTGAAATTCGCCAAGAGAATACACCAAAATAATCAAGTCAAATGATAAGCCCGGAAGCTACAGGACTGTTCTAGCTTATGGGCTTATTTCATTGTGCTGGCCTTTTCAGTAAGGAAAGTAAATGGAAATCAGTGTACCCTTAGCCTTACGATTCACCCAGACGATTCCGTTATGCTTCTCAACCGCGCCTTTCACGATGGAAAGTCCCAATCCGGACCCTCCGTCATTGCGGCGAGCCCGGTCTCCGCGTACAAACGGATCGAATACCGTTTCCAGTAAGTCTGCCGATATCCCTGGGCCATCATCACCCACGGTCAGAAGCAAGCCTTCCTTCCTTTCATCCAAGGAAAGCCAGGCATGAGCTCCGTGCGCATTGTACTTTAAGGCATTCGCGAGCAAATTATGAATAATTCTTCTTATTAAGCCTTCATGGAAATGAAACAAGACCGGTTTATCAGGTATCGTAATATCCAAATGAATGCCTTTCCGCTCAAAGGAATCATACAGATCGGCTGCTTCCGTGCGGCATATCTCCGCAAGATCGCCTTTCATACGTTCAAAAGAGAATGATGCGTTTTCGAGCTTGGTCAGCTCCAACAGGTCATTAACGAGAGCACCAATAAAAAGGGCTTTCCGGTGAATGTGCCCCGCATATTTTTTGCGCTGAAGATCGTCCTGTTCCAGTCCTAAACGCAAGACCTCCGCATATCCCTGAATGGTGGTAACAGGTGTCTTCAAGTCGTGAGAAATATCCATAAACATGCGTGTACGGTCATTTTCCAGCCGCCGCTTGTCCTCGTGCGCTTGCTTCAGCCTGGTCGTCATCCGGTTGAAATTCATCTGAATTTCCATCAGTTCCTTATTAGCCTTGATTTGGAGGTGTTCCCCTTGCTCCTCTTCAGAGACTTCCGCCAGTCTATTCGAGACCGCTTGGAGTGGAAGGGTTATCTTTCTGGCGGTAATCCAGCTGTATAACCAGAGAATGAGAGAAAACGCTGCAGCAAACACAACCAATCCAGTCACAATAAGTTTGACAAAATACGCGGTCTGTTCCCGATCTGTTCTGACCATTCTGCTTTCCTTCATGATCATTCCACCGGGTATGGCCACTAGCAAATGATACTTTTCTCCCGTTTTGATCAATTGAGGTGCAATGGAGTAATAGCCTGAATCGGAAGACTCGTAGAACAGACTTAGCAGTTCTTCTTCCGTATAACTTTTAGGATATTCTGCATCTGTACGTCCCCGATAAAAAACGACACGGTTATTTTCATCCAGAACCTGCACATAACCACCAAAAGACGCTACGGTATCATAGGGAATATCCTCCCAATGCTCCCGAACCAAATTATCCGCCTCCACCATAGGCAAGGTTCGGTTCATGTATTCATCCCGGGCACCGTACATAGCGCTGTACACCAGATAACAGATTAGAGCAAAAATGATGGTAAACCAGACATAATTGATCATCAGGCTCGAATGCATGCTGCGCGTTCTCATACGCTGCTCTCCTGGCTAACCAATTTGTATCCCAGTCCCTTAATGGTCCGGAGATAGCGCGGATGCTTGGGATCATCCTCCAGCTTGTCCCTAAGTCTGCTGATCTGTACCATAACGGTATTACTATCTTCAAGGTAAGGCTCGTTCCATACCGCTTCATAGATTTGTTTCTTGGTATAGATTCGTCCCGGAGCACTCATGAACAGATTTAACAGCTTATACTCTAACGGCCCGAGCACAATGCTCTGATTCTCTCGGTACAGCATGCAGGACTCATGATCCAGCTGTAATGAACCACATATGCTTCGCGCAGGCTTGATTTCAGCAACCGGTTGAGCGCCAAGGAGGTCATAATACCTCCGCAGCTGTGCTTGAATGCGCGCCACGACTTCAATCGGGCTAAAAGGCTTCGCTATAAAATCATCCGCGCCCAGTCCAAGTCCTGTCACCTTGTCTACATCCCCGGTTTTGGCCGAAACAATGATGACTGGCAGCCTCAGCTTCTCGCGAATACGGCTAATTAACTGATAGCCATCCATTCTAGGCATCATGATATCGATTAGTGCAAGGTCTATATGCTCCTTCTGAAGGAGGGACCAGGCTTCCTCCCCATTGCCGGCTTCCCTCACAGCATAATTCTCCTTTTCAAGGAAAATTCTCAGCAGTTCCACAATCTCCTCTTCGTCGTCTACGATCAAGATCGTGCGTGTCATGTTTAGGTTTGGGTTATGATTCATTTCTGCCTTTCCTCCAAGCTGACCATTTCTCCTACCATTACTATACATGCTTAATATCGGTCGAGGTTCTCTACAATCCAATTGTAAGGATAATGTAAGATTGGCTACAGGGTCTTTACAGTTACATGTAGTAATCTTTAAATTATAATACATAATTTAGGAGGCTTTATGCGAGATATTGAAATGCTGCTTTTCATTGTGAATACACTTCTGCTCTTCATTTGTGCATTCCTTCGTCTCCCCAAAAGGGTCCTGCTGCAAACGAGCGGTGCCGGAATTTCGGTGTTATGTGGAGGAATCCAGATCCTTGTTGAAGGCTACCGCTGGCAAAATATTCCCTTGTACGGATCAGCTCTAATTATCGGCTTAATGGCTCTCCAGTCGTATAGAGCTGGAAGATCAGATCAATCGATCCAAAAACCATCTGTCTCTAAGACAAAATCGCCGTTGAAACAAGCTGTGGTCATTCTGCTCCTGGCGGTCCATACCGGCATTGCAGCCCTCTTGCCAATCATCCTGCCGGTCTTTGCCTTCTCAGAACCAACTGGCTCCTTTCCAGTAGGAACGACCACGCTCTTCATGGAAGACGTAACGAGAAGCGAACCAGCAACAGACAACCCAGATGATCATCGAAAGCTCATGGTTCAGATATGGTACCCTGCTGAAAGTGCTTCGGAGGCACCAAATGCAGATTATATCGAGAATGTGCCTGTCATGTTATCCGGTCTTCGGGAAGCCCTGTCTATGCCGCCTTTTTTACTGTCTCAACTTCGCTATGTAAAAACACATGCGTATACAGATGCCAAAATATCATCTGCGCAGGAACGCTTTCCGCTGCTGTTGTTTTCTCCAGGTCTAACCGGGTTTCGTAACCAAAATACATTTCAGGTGGAAGAGCTGGCCAGCCAGGGGTACATCGTCGTCGGCATTGATCATCCTTACGATGCAGCAGCCGTTATATATCCTGATCAATCAACGGCTCTGCTCAAATTGGAAGGTTTATCGGGCTTTGAAGATTATAAAGCGAAGACCCGCTATTGGGTGGATGACACCAAATTTGTTCTCGATCATATCCAGGCCATGTCCTCGTCAGCACAGTCTGGAATTCTCTCAGGAAAAGTGGATATGGATCGAATCGGGGTGTTCGGCCATTCGTTCGGCGGTGCAACAGCAGCCCAGATGCTGATGAAGGATTCACGAATCCAAGCGGCTATGAATATGGACGGAGTCCTTTACGGCGAGCCCGTTCCCGAGCATGGCTTCGATAAGCCGTATTTGCAGATGAATGCAGCTCAAAGCATCGATTACGAATGGTTTGCACAATCTCTGGATCAAGCCGTTTCATCTTCCGATCATGACCGGGACCATTATGAACGATTCTGGGCCGAGTCTCAGGAAAGACGAAAAAAAGCGGCTATGGGAAAAGATTCTTACTTCTACGTTTTCGACCATGCCAACCATATGAGTTTTACGGACTTTTATCTATTCTCTCCACTACTGCCGCCAAGTGGGGCCGAGCCAAGACGTATACAGACATCCATTAATGAACTGTCGATCGCTTTCTTTGATAAATATCTGAAAGGAAAACAGGAAATCAACATGGAAACCATCGTGAGAGATCGGAGCAACGTTACTCTGCAAAAGCCTTAATTCGGAGAAGTGTTCTGGGAATGACGTAATGGACCACCCCAATTGCTAGATGATGTCTAACAATTGGGATACAGTCCACTTTCAACGAGTAACTTCAAATAATGGACATAAGCTTAAAGTACCCATGTCAGAGCACAAAAAACTCAATTCCATTCCGACGCTAAAACCCCCATTATATACGTATCGTGAAATTCTCCCTCAAAAAAAGCATGTTTCCTTAACTTCCCTTCCACACTAAATCCCACTTTCTTATACAAACCAATAGCTCGTTCATTAACACCTCTTGTAGTTAAGTAGATTTTATTTAAACGCAGCTGCTTAAAGCCAATGTCAAGCATTTGCTTCATAGCAGGTTCTCCATAACCTTGTCCACGAGATTCTGGAGCTAACAAGATACCAATACTTGCTCTGCCATGTTCAAGTTCTATATTTTGAAGAAAAACCCATCCAATGAGACGCTTTTCTTCATTTTTTATAGCTAATAAAAGATCTCCGTCTTGTCGTTTTTCCTCTACTTGATTCACAGTTTGCTCATAGGTCAATGGAGTTCTTCCAACCATGGAAATCGAAACGGAGTCATTCAACCAGTGATGCAGCTCTTTAATGTAATCTGTTTCAAAAGCATGTAGAGTTACTTGTTTATCGCTCATTTTTCTTCCTCTTTTCATTAAATTAGTTTTAGTAAATATAAATTGACTTAATCCACGTATTTATTTTTTTCATTATATACTTCAAAGAAATGACTGAAAGGGTCATATTTGTTATCTATTTCCGACTTTTTTTCATGTAGTGATATAGCTAATGATGCTAAAATCAAGATACAAGCACACATAGAGATTAAACTCAATAAGCCCCACACGATAATCATACAAGTACCTCCTAAACTTTTTATACATATTGATAAAAGTTTAGATTATGGAAAGCGTTTCAGAGCAAGCGCAAAAAATTTGAAAGGAGAACAAATGGCAAACATAAGAGATATCGCAAAAATGGCCGGCGTCTCAATTACAACCGTATCCCGTGTAATTAATAATCAGCCGTATGTAAGCTTAGAAAAAATAGAAGCGGTTAGACGAGCTATTGAGATAAGCAAATATGAAAAAAACATAAATGCCGTCCATTTAAGTAAAGGAAAAACCTTTCTTATCGGTGTTGCCATCCCATTTTTTAATCATCCATTTTTTGCTTTAATCGTCGAGGGTATCGCAAACGAGGCATTGAATTCTAACTATAAGATGGTTCTGTTCCAGACTAATTATGAAGAAAATAGGGAAATTGAAGCCTTAGATATGTTAAAACAAAAGCAAATAGACGCTTTGATCATATGTTCCAGAATTTGCAAATGGGATGTTATAGATACCTATTTAGATTATGGTCCAATCATCTTCTGTGAAAATACGGGAGACAGAAAAGTTTCTTCAGTATATATGGATCACTATAAAAGTTTCTCCAAGGGATTAGAGTACTTGTATTCTAAAGGTCATAGAAATATAGGCATTTGCGTGGGGAGAAAAGCGGGAACGAACGGTGTGCAAAGGATAACAGCCTATAGGGATTTTTTTAAAAAGCTCAACGAACCATTTGAAACTGAATATATTTTCTCAGACAATTATGATTTCGAGAATGGGCAGGAGATTGTTGAAAAATTAATAAATATGAATAATCCTCCCTCAGCTTTATTAGTTTCAAACGACCAAGTAGCTGCAGGAATAGTTACATGCAGTAAGGAAAAGGGAATTTCAATACCGGATGATCTGGCAGTTATAGGGTTTGACAATCAACCAATTGCTAAAATTATGAATATTACTACAATTGAAATACCTCTAGTGGAAATGGGAAGAAAGTTATTACTTCGGGCAATTAGTGATGAAGTTCTTTCATGCGAAGAAATAGCAGTTAAATTAGTTGAACGACTCACAGTATAGTTAAAAAACTTTGGCAGTTCCCTCCAACCTGCTTTTGTGGCTAGTTCCAAGCAATCAACAAATACACCAACTCAAAATGCTTCAAAACTAACTTTTATTACCGCAAAAAAATAAGCAGCCTGCTAATTCGCAGACTGCTCGTAGCTTTTCAACTAAAGTTTCCCGTTAGCAGAATACTTAATTCTTCATCCAATCATTGAAATGATCTGCAACAAATCGAATCTCGCTCTCATAGTGAGCCAAGTGTCCTTCATCCACCATTTTTTGAAAGGCCAAATTCCCTTCGGCAGCACCATTCCTCAACGTATCACACATCGTTGTCAATCGTTGGATAATCCACTGACATAGTTCATTAGGGATGGGAATTCCATATGATTCGAAAAACAGATGGATTCGTCGACTTCGCTCTCTAGAGTGCAAATCTGTTTCGTATACCACCGTTTTTTCAGAGGTATGGTTAGGCTGGAAGCTGGCAAGTGGAACCGATGTATAAAGGGTATACGCAATGTCCCACATGCGGGGACCGGGGCCAGCCATGTCAAAATCAATCAGCGCTGCAGGATTCTCATTTCGAAAGACAACGTTATACAGCGCAGCGTCATTATGGCATATCACTTCGTGCTCACGCTCGTCGACATAACTAAGCTGCCACTCGCCATTAGCCAAGAGAGTTGATCCTTCAGTCGCATCATGAAAACGGCGTAAAAGACATGCTAAACCCACAAGCGTTTCATCTGACCACATGTAAGGTTTAAGTTCAGGGTACTCGTTTCCTGGGACTTCCCCAGGAATGAATGATAATATTTCACGGTCAGAGTCGTCGGTTCCGAGAAATCTTGGTGCTCCCTCAAATCCTTGCTTCTCTAAATATTTGAGCAGCTCATGAACACTCGGACTCCAATAACCAGTGGGACGGAGAACCATATTCTCCTTTCGTATAATGTGATTCACATTCCCACCCTTCAATACTTCCTCCTGAGTCACGTTGTCTCCCCCTTTTTATTATTTTTTTCAAAGCCACCACGCTTAGATGAGATTTGGTTGAATACCTTTTTATTCTTTATATCTTTTAAGGAACCTTCTATATAGGCAGAGTACTTCAAAACATTCATTTTCACCTTATTCACTAACATCCTCGTTCATTGACATTAATCCGAATTCGGAATAAAATACTTATTAATTTCAATCCGAATTCGGATTATATCCAAGGAGACTTGTTATGAGTAACGATGGTCGTAATGAAATACGCCGCTTGATGATTGCAGTAAACCGAATTGATGAGCTTTACTACCGGGCACTGCGCTCACTCAAAGTTAAAGACAACACATTCGTATTGTTCTATGCAATTTCTGATGGAATGTCCCACTCCCAGAAACGAATCTGCGAAGAATGGCTTATCCCGCGTACGACATTAAACACGATAGTGAAAGAATGTATACATATGGGTTACATTCAACTTGTTTCTCAAGGGAACAAAGAAAAAGAAATTGTTTTAACGGACAGCGGAAAAGCTTTTGCTGCAAGTATATTAACGCCAATTTTTGCCGCGGAGGAAAAAGCGATGGAGCCGCTTTTGGGAAAGGATCTCGTTGAACAGTTGGAATGTTTTACGGAACGACTACAATTGGAATTTCAGCAAATGAAGGAGTAGATCATTGTGAAAGCAAACCTCGAACCAAACGTTACTTTGGAACTGGCCAAAAAATCGGATCTGCCAGAATTCAGAAAAAAATTGCAGGAAGCCTTTGCTATTGTCGTCACTGAAGCATTTGGAGATGCTGATCACGGGCCGATTCCATCGGATCACGATGTTCAGCAGTCTTTTGATGCTCCTGGAGCAGTCGTATATCATATTCTTCAAGAGGATCAGAAGGTCGGTGGGGCCGTACTGCGTATTAACAGCAAAACAAACCATAATTACCTAGATTTGTTCTACGTATCTCCGGAACATCACAGCCAAGGAATTGGACTTTCTGCTTGGAAAGCCATTGAAGCAAAGTATCCGGAAACTGTACGTTGGGAAACCGGAACACCCTATTTCGAAAAACGAAATATCCATTTCTATGTGAATAAATGTGGATTCCAAATTGTAGAGTTCTACAATAAGTATCACCCTGAACCGCACATGCATCGCAATGAATGCGAAGATAACAAACCCCTATTGGGGGATGAGGACTTTTTCCGATTTGAAAAGGTTATGAACAAGGATTAAACAACTGTTCTTGTTAAATTAACTTGCCCGTTAGTTAAACAAAAGCAGCCGATCACTAAGGTCGGCTGTTTCTCGATTTAGACGCAGTACTACTCATATTCTACAGAACTAACTGTATGGGTTAAGAATCGCGAGAATCTGATGATCCTCCCATTTTCCATTAATATGAACATTCTGTCGAGCAATGCCTTCTTTTTGAAAGCCAGCCTTCTCCAGCACTCGAATTGAAGCGATATTATGCGTCATGGCCCCTGCTTCAATTCGATGTAATTTTAATGTATTGAAGCCATAGTCAACGACTAACCGAACAGCCTCAGTCGTATAGCCTCTACCGTTACTTTTTTGATCTAAGTCGTATCCGATATATGCACTTTGAAGAGGGCCCCGCATCACGTGGAAAAGGCTTACCGTCCCCACTAACATATTATCGGTGTTTGTAAAGATTCCAAAATTATATGCTTGGTCATTTTTTCGATCTTCGGCCTGCTTTTGGATACGCTTGAGCTGTCCTTCCATCGTATAAAAGTCGTCGGTGCGTGTCGGTGCGTAGCTTTCAAAAAAATCACGGTTTTCTATCTGCAACTGGAGTAGTCCAGCAGCATCATCGACGGAAATTTCCCTAATATGTATGTTGACGCTTCTCAAAGTAAGCCACTCCTCTTATAAATAGTTGTGTAAATGATTGAGCGCTTGAGCTTAGCTGTTAATCTAGCAATAAAAGTAATGTAAATGATAGCATATGTACTTTTCAATCTCAAAAATGTAACCTCGTCGAATCTAAAACGATTCCGTTAGTTGAATAAGAACTAATGATCCTCTTGACCGGTTGCCCTTGTTGGTTATATCGAGCTAATGCCTTTTTCTTCGGCTTCCACCAAGGCAAACGATTAGTTATGCCCCCCATGCACCAACAAACGCTGCTTACTCCACTCCATCCATATAATGTAGTAGTATGAACTATATACATTACAAAAGGGAGAACGTTCACTCTATGGAATTTAATATATTTATAGTTGAAGATGATCAGGCATTATTCGAAGCGCTAAAAACAGGACTGGAAGCATGGGCGTTTCGGGTTACGAAACCGGATGATTTTAATGAGGTCATGCGTTCGTTTCTTGATCAAGAGCCTCATCTGGTAATTATGGATATCACGCTGCCTAAATTTGACGGTTTTCATTGGTGTAGGGAAATTCGTTCTGTATCCGAAGTACCCATCATTTTCTTATCCTCCCGCGATCACCCGTTAGATATGGTAATGGCGCTTAATATGGGTGCGGATGATTTTATCCAGAAGCCTTTTCATACGAATGTACTGTATGCCAAGATTCAAGCGGTTCTTCGACGGACGTACGCTTATGGGGAAACCCAGGCGGATACACTCGAATGGAACGGTGCCTTAATTGATTTAAAGCGAGGGATTATCCGAAAATCAGCCGCGGAAGCAGATTTGACCAAAAACGAATTATTTTTGCTGATTTCGCTGGTGAAGTCCAACAATTCCGTCATTTCACGTCATGATCTGATTCGTAAGCTATGGGAGGATGAACAGTTTGTAAATGATAATACACTTACAACCAATATCACCCGTTTGCGACAGAAGTTAGACCCGCTTGGACTTTCAGACGCTATTGTGACAAAGAAAGGGATGGGTTATATGGCAGTGACTTTATAGGAGGAAATACATGATATGTTCGTACGTTACGTTAGTTCAAAAAAAAGTTGGATTCTGCTGTTCATCAGCTTGCTTGGTGTGACTGATCTGCTTATCATTTTCGATCAGGGAGTAAGTGTTACACCCACCTCTTTCATATATTTAAATGCGCTTTATATTATTGTGTTTGTTGTATTTTTCATTTGGCGGTACAGGAAAGAAACCAGGTATCTGGAAGCAGTTGCTAAACTACAGAACGACATGCAAACTAACTGGTTTGAGAGTCTCCCTCAACCTGATAATGAATTAGATCAGATAACGGACAACGTATTAAGAGAGGCCTCATCCCATTTCAAAAAACTGCTTTCTCAAGTGAAAGAAGCCCAACTGATTGAGAATGATTTTACCGCCTCCTGGATTCATGAAATCAAGACTCCTCTTACCGCTATGAAGCTAATTATGGACGCGCATAGTAACCCGGATATAAGTAAAATTGAAACAGAGTGGCTGCGGATTCATCTGCTTGTTGAACGGCAGCTGTACATGACACGCCTTCCTGCGCTGGAATCGGACTACGTCCTTGAACGGCTGTCTGTACACCGTCTCGCTATAGAAGAAATCCAGGAGTTGGCTCCCTGGTGTATGGAGAAAAATCTGGCAGTCAACATGGAAGGCAATGATGCCGCTGTTGTTACAGACCGCAAATGGTGCCGCTTCATCATCAGACAGATCCTGACCAACGCCATCAAATATAGTCCTTCCGGTACGTCAATAACGTTCAGAACAGCGGTTACGGAACAAGAGAATGTCTATCTGGACATCATTGATGAGGGCCCGGGTATTCAGCCGCATGACTTGCCGCGTATATTTGATAAAGGTTTTACCGGCGGGAATGGAAGGATTCATAATGCCGCTACTGGACTCGGCCTCTATCTTGCCCAAACTGTTGCAGCCAAGATAGGAATTACACTTCAAGTCCACTCCAGCCAGTCGCAAGGTACAACAATGCGGTTGACTTTTACAGATTCTAATGCATTTGAGACCGTTAGAAGAGGACAAGTGGACCATATCCCGTTATGAACAGCCAAGGTAAACTTGGTTGTTTTTTTGTTAACCTGACGAATTCGTCACCTTCCGCTTCAACTCGTCACCCAAAGCGTGCGACACCAAGGATATTTGCACGTAAACTTAACCTATAAACACATATGGGAGGTTCATCATGAATGAAAAAAATGAACAAGATACAGTCTTGCACGCCCGCAATGTTCAAAAAGCGTATGGCTCGAGGGGCAGTACCCAACATGTTTTGAGAGGCATTGATTTACGCGTACTGCGTAAAGAGTTCGTCGGTATCATGGGTCCCTCTGGTTCCGGTAAAACCACTCTGCTAAATGTACTTGCGACAATTGATCGAACGACTGACGGTACAATATTCATTGATAATGAAGATATATCCGCCATGACAAACGCTGCCCTTTCCGCGTTCCGCCGTAACAAGCTTGGCTTCATCTTCCAGGATTACAATCTTCTTGATACGTTGACGGTAAAGGAAAATATCCTTCTGCCGGTATCACTTAGCAAGCTAAGCAAGAAGCAGGCGGAGAGAGAATTTGCAGCGATTGCAGACGTACTGGGCATTCGGGAATTGTCGGAGAAATACCCATTCGAGATATCAGGAGGGCAAAAACAGCGCACTGCAGCCGGACGGGCTTTGATCCATCAGCCATCTATCATCTTTGCAGACGAACCGACGGGGGCCCTAGATTCGAAATCCGCATCATCGCTGTTGTCCGTAATGGATGAGGTGAACCGAACCAGAGAGGTCACCATTATCATGGTCACACACGATCCGGTGGCGTCCAGCTATTGTAACCGCGTGGTCTTTCTAAAAGACGGGAAGATTTATTCCGAACTGTACCGGGGGGAGAAATCCAGACAGTCGTTTTTCAAGGAAATCATTGATGTGCAGGCTGTACTAGGGGGCGATAATATTGACGGTATTTGATCTGGCATTCCGAAGTATGCGGCAAAATGTGAAGCATTACTATCTGTATTTCTTCGCACTCATTTTCAGCATGAGCCTGTTCTTCATCTTTGCATCTCTCAAGTATGATCAGCAGGTACAGAATATGCTGGATTCAAGTGTGAACTTCACTACAGCCTTCCAGTCTGCAGCGGTCCTGCTTATGGTAATCATAGGGGTCTTCGCTGTTTCTTCTAACAGCATATTCTTACGAAGACGCAGCCGGGAATTTGGATTATATCAGCTCATAGGGCTTTCCAAAGGTTGGATTATCCGTTATTTGCTCCTTGAGAATATCCTGCTGGGTTTGGGTGCTTTGATAACAGGGATTATCTGCGGAGCACTCGTATCCCGTCTGTTTGTCCTGATCTTAATGAATCTGCTCAACTTGAACGGTCTGCCTTCGATAGACTTCTCTGTACTGGCAGCGTTAGAAACAGCCGTAGTGTTTATTCTCGTCATCGTTATTACTTCTATTCAGATGATAGTAATGATCAATCGCAGAACCCTGCTCGGCTTATTCCAGGCAGATAAACAGCCTGATCTTATCAGCAAGCGGCCCTCTATTTTTACGGCTATAATCGCTGTACTTGGTGTTATATTGATTGGCTACGGGTATCAGTTATCGGGCCATATGGTAGATGAACAATTAGTGTTTAATGCAATGCTGGTAATGGCATCTACCATAATAGGAACCTATATCTTATTTAGGGTGACGATCAGATGGTGTCTCTACTGGTTCCGCAAACGTAAAAAAGGACATCTGGGCTTGTACAACAGTCTATCGCTTGCTCCGCTTATGCACCGCATGAAGGCCAATGCCAACTCGCTTACATTAATAACTGTGCTGTCGGCTTTAACCCTTACACTTGTTACCATGGCGTATTCTATCTACTACTCTGTTGAGCAAACCACCCGCAATGATTATCCATATGATTTCGCAATTGAGAATAACCCGCGGGATTCAGATGCATTTACAGCCGAGCTGGAGAGCAAAGGGATTAACTACAACCACTATACCATCAATACGTTCCGGACTAACGGTGTTGTTCTGGATCCGTTAACTGAATCCGGTTTTAGAGAAGGCATGCTATTATGGCTGTCGGCAGAACAGTTGCAAAAATCCGGCAGAGATGTCTCTATACCTGACTATGGCGAGGTAATAGAATATAATGCTTCTGCTCTGAGCGCATATGATGACATTGATCTCACCAAACGTTATCCAACTATGATTGAACTCCGCTCAGAAACACAGACCAAAAGTTATCCCTTGAATGAAATATTGCTGGAGAATATCGTGAACGCCGGAATATCAGGCAGACAAATGTTAGTATCTGAAGCCACCCTGGAAGAGATCGAGAGAAGAATGTCCAATATGGACGGCTTTGAACGGGTTGAGATAGATACATTTCTAGTCCCGGACAATAAGGAACTTGCACTGGCTTCCTCTCTCTATCAGAAATATAATACGGACGAATATTATTCGGCAGACTTTTATTCCCGCTACACAAGTTTGCTCCAGCAATCCGGATTATTAATTTTTATAGCTGCCTTTCTGGGACTTGCCTTTCTTGCTTCAACCGGCAGTATTCTCTACTTTAAACAGATGAGCGAAGCCGAGCAGGAAAAACAGAGCTTTAGAACTTTGCGTCAGCTTGGTTTTGATGAAAAGATGATCATGAAAGGCATCTTGCGAAAGCAAATGCTGGTGTTTTTGCTACCGCTGTTCATTGGGATACTGCATTCAGTCTATGCAGTCAAGGCAAGTTACTTCATAACTCTTTCGGATGATACCATCCCTGCGATGATTTCGATGGGAGCTTATGCCTCCATCTACTTCCTGTTCGCTTTCTTCACGCTTGGGTATTACAAAAAAATCGTCCAGAACGCTATGTTATAACAACGACTACGGGGAGGTAATGTAGCATGAAAAAAACCGTTATTTTTATTCTGACCGCAATGATTGTTTGCTCAGCCTTGTATTTAACATTCAAACGGGATTTTGATCAGTTCAATCCATTCTACGAGGAACAATATGTATACGCAGTAATCAATGAACCAGCCAAGAAGGAAGGTAAAAATGAATGGATTCGCTACAGATATAATCTGACAGGGTACACAGGCAAGGGAGAAAAGAAAAAGATCACTTTCTCCTCAAGCAAAGAACAGAAACCGGAAGGCTATGTCAAGGTGCTTGCCAAGGGAGCCTATACCAAAGAGTGGAGTTTAATAGAGGAGAAAATGATTCCCGGGAACGTTTTGAACCAGTTACGCTCCCATTGAGCACATGCCTGAACAGCAACTCCAAAGACAGCAAGTGATGCTGCTTTTGAGTTGCTCTTTTTTCGATTGTGAAATGAGCTGGCGACTGGCAGATAGGTATTTTGGATGTTCCACTCTATTCTTAAGCAGCATGGTTGCGAGATCAGGTTAAATTGTGCCCTTGCGCACAAAAAAATACGACCCACCCTTCATAAGAAAGGCAGGCCTTACTATTTTACTTCTTTGCCGTCTGAGCTTTTTTCAGTTTATCAGCAGCAGCTTGAGTACCTGATTGAATAGCAGCGGTTGCTTTGGCTAGTGATTTCTTCCCGTTTACTACCTGTGTCAGTTCTTTTAATAGAATCGAACGAAATTTTAATTCAAAATTGGGTGACTTTTCCATGAGGGCATAGCTTGTTATCGCTGAATCCAGATTAGGTCTTAATTTATAGAAAGCATCCAACTTGTAACCGGAGTACTCCTTCGTCATGCGAGATAGAGGAGCACCGATACTATTATTAGAACTCTTGGGTTTATAGTATTCGGCAACATAGTCATCTCCATTGAAGTATTTAATAAAATCCCAAGCGGCATCGACATGAGCTGCTCCCGCTGGAATCGCAAATATCTCATTAATGGAAACATTCCCTGTTGACTCTTGATTCTTAGAAGCCGCAGGACCGGCAGCAATACCGAGCTTAAAAGGTTTATAATTCTTCACACCACTTTTTGCTGCCTCTAAGGACTGCAATTGACTAATCGGTGCTACGATCATAGCTGATCGTCCCATAATAAACGAGCTGCTTTCCAAGTAACTTTTGCCCGACAGACTGACCCTTTCGTCAAGCACTCCGGACTTTGTTGCCTCGCTCGCCAGATGATAAGCATTTTTCCACGCAGCGGTATTCGCGCTAGCCTTTAGAGTATTCGGATTCATATACGTTAACCCTTCTGTTCTGGCGATATCCATAACCAAGTTGCTGGATCCAAAGGAGCTTAAGCCCCAGATACGGGAGTTCTTATCCCCTTTAGTAGGGAATTTTTGAGCAAGATTCAATATCTCTTTCCATGTCATTCCATCACTTGGTACTTTAACATTGTACTTTTTAAATAAATCAGCATTATACAGAAGAGCGTACGAATCTGCTTTTGGGCTTAACCCGTAAAGTTGGCCACCGCCTTGTTTCTTCAGTTCATCAAGCAAGCCAGGGTATATCGTTGTCGTGTCATACTTATCTCGCTTAATTAACGGTTCTAAATCGACCAGCTTCTTATCTGTAGACAGTTGTTTGTAATGGTATGGGGGCAGCATAACAAGATCCGGTGAGTACTTTTGGATAGCCCCATCATAATCCTTAATCGCTTCCATACCTGCAGGTGCAACCACTTCGATGTCTGTATTAGGGTACTTCTGACTAAACAAATTTCCATACGTCTGGTTGAAGTCGTCTTCGTTCCAGTACAACACTTTTAAAGTACGTTTCGTATCTGCCTCATTGTCTGAATTTGCAGAAGCTTGTTTACCTGTACTAAGGCCCGCTGAAATACCGATTAACATAACACTAAGACTAACAAGCATGGCCTTCTGTAAAAAATTGTGCTTCAAAAATAAAACCTCCACTCCATTTTTGTTCAAACGATTATTCGCTTGTGTTGAACTAAGTATAGAGGTGAAAGCTTATCATCGAACTACTGTACTTCTTATCATTTCCTTAATTAATACTGACGTTACTCAATGCATAAAAAAAATCGCTTATAATTATCTTGCTGCCTTCCAATGTAAGGTAGATACAGAATCAAGGAGGACCTATGGCGGAAAGTACGATTTTGATGGTGGATGACGAAGCGGAAATCATCCAATTAATGAGTATCTATTTCAATAACGAAGGCTACAAGCTCCTGCAAGCGTCGAATGGCGTGGAGGCACTGAAGATCCTGAATTCGCAACAAATCGATTTAATTGTACTTGATCTCATGATGCCCGAGATGGACGGGTTGCAAGTATGTATAAAAATACGAGAAACGAATCCTATACCCATCATCATGCTATCGGCTAAAGGCCAAGATATCGATAAAATATCAGGTCTCAGCATCGGCGCTGACGATTACGTAACCAAACCATTCAACCCACTCGAGCTGATCGCACGTATCAAGTCACAGCTTCGAAGGATGAACCAGTTCAACGCCATTGCGGCTAACGCGAACGAAATACACATCGAAAATGTTACCATTAATATTGCGTCCCATACGGTAAAGGTCGATCAGCAGGAAATTAAGTTAACTCCCCGCCAGTTCGCACTCCTTCATATGTTGGCAGTTAATAGAGGGACGGTGCTTAGTATGGATCGTATCTATGAAGAGGTCTGGAACGAGCCCTTTATGGAGTCAAAAAATAGCGTTATGGTACATATCCGAAAGCTCCGTGAGAAGATAGAATCTAACCCACGCGAACCGCGAATCATCAAAACCGTATGGGGAATTGGATACAAAATAGAAAGTGATGAAAAAGCAAGGGGTGAGTAATATGCAACCACAGTGGCTATATACGATTCGTTGGAGATTAATGCTGATCATGGTTGCAAGCCTGGCTTTAACAGGTGCAGCTATTTTTTTGGGGTATGTCATGGCAGGTGCACTGCAAAAAATGGATTACGCGGCTGTCCCGATCAATTGGTTCATCGAGCAAGCCGGATCCATTCGCGTGATGATCATAACCGGTATAATTCTGTTTCCCGTCACTTTTTTCCTTGCCAGCCTACGTTTGGTTCGAGATTTGCGCGCGATCAATGCAGGGTTGCAGGAAATATCGGCAGGTCGTTTCGGAAATGTGGTAACGATCAGTAGCAAGGATGAACTAAGCGTGATCGCTGAGAGTATGAATCATTTGAGCACCGAATGGGATCATTACTTGGCGGAGATCACATGTGGTTTGGAGGAAATTGCGAGCGGCCAGTTCGACCATCAAATTCCGGAAATTGCCGGTAATAAATTGGGCGAGGTCGCGCGCAGCATTAACCAGATGAGTATGCAATTGAAGCATTCTATAGCGGAGGAACGGAAGGCAGAAAAGACTAAAAACGATTTGATTACCGGTGTCTCCCATGATCTGCGTACTCCACTCACCTCGATTCTCGGTTTCCTCGAAGTGATCGAAAAGGATCGGTATCAAGATGAAGTGGAGATGCGTTATTTTGTTAACATTGCCTATGAGAAATCTTTGTCACTTCGGCGATTAATCGACGAACTGTTCGAATATACGCGTATTAACAACGGCATGCCTCTGGAGCTCGGAGAGCTTGATATCGCCGGGTTAATCGGTCAGCTTGCCGAGGAATTCGTGCCGATCACGGAGAAAGCAGGTATGGAAATCAGACTGAATATACAAGAAGGCGAATTCAAGACCCAAGCGGACGGAGGATTGTTGGTACGGGCGTTCGAGAATATAATCGCTAATGCCATCCAGTATGGGCAAACAGGAAAATATATCGATATTGATATCGAACAGGATGAAGATGTGCTGATTGTGCGTATCCAAAATTATGGTCCCCCCATTCCGGAAAGGGATTTGCCTTATATTTTCGACCGTTTTTATCGGGTAGAGCACTCCAGGTCAAAGCAGACCGGGGGCACGGGTCTTGGTCTGGCCATCACGAAAAGTATTATCGAGGTTCACGGAGGATCCATCACCGCGCGCAGCAGCAGAAAGGCCACCCTATTCGAGATGCGGTTCTCGGTTTACGGCCCCAATCGGACACATGCAACAGCATTAGAAGAAGTTCATGATGAACATGAAATCGAGCGGATCCCGACTGTGCACCCTAAACAAGGTCAGACTCCGAAACAAAAATTATTTACGCAGCAGCGACGTATTTTACACTTCAGGACTGCTGCGTTACCGATGATGGTATTACTCGTATGTGCGGTGATACTATTCAGCGTTAACAATTCATTCACCTCCGCTCTCGTGCTAAAGCTGCCTTCCATCTTCTCTCAAGCTGGCGATTCAGCGATGACGTCAATAAGCGGAAATAACGAGATGGCTTTAATAACCGGTAAAACAGACAAAGGCTATACACTTCTCATTCATAATTACTTTTTCGACGGTCAGAGCCTTAGCATCCAGTACTCCATGAAACATACTAACCAGATATCAGAGTCGCAGTGGGTGAAACAATCGGTCAAGCCTAATTTCACTCTGGATGTTTCAACGATAAAAGCAGTTCCCGGCATCGCCACGGATTCCGGTGTAACGTTAGCCAGAAACGGGACCATCAGATATTATTTTATTGAAGCTTCGCCACCTCCAGACCATTTCCTGTTGAGTGTCAATGTAAACCAGTTAGTCCTGTCCGATGACCAGGCTCAGCAGGATCTGCTCACCGGAGACTGGAGCTTCCAAATCCCTGTGGAGAAAAATTATAAACGAAAAGCGAACGGCCAAAGCGAGCCCTTATCCAATTCAACAGCATTGTAGCAGACCCATTTATTGAAACCCCAAACTTCAAATTATACTACCAGTTAATTAAACAAAAACAGCCGATCACTTCTATCGGCTGTTTTTTTGATTCTATTGAAAAGCGTCTTCCATTAGCTTAGTCCCTGATCTCATTCATGATGATGTTCGCCGTGATGGTGATCATGGGTATGACGGCTTGCGAGTTCGTTCAGCTCATCCACATATGTAACAGAAAGCTCGGCATAGAGCACTCCTTTTTGCACCTGAATCTGTTGATGCAGATGTCGCAAGCGTCCGAGGTTCCCCCTTACGGCGATAACCTCCAGGCATTGGTCGTGGTTCAGATGAACGTGCATGTTGGAGATAATGTCATGATGTGCATGATGCTGGAGTTCCATTAAACGGACAGGCAGATCGCTGATATGGTGGTCATAGACCATGACAATCGTTCCTGCCACATCCTGCTCGGACCGTAGACGGGAAGGCTCCAGTAAAGTTTTGCGAACCAGATCACGAAACGCCTCGGACCGGTTCTTATAGCCCCACTCTTCGATATATTCATCAAACTGTTCAATCAGCGGAGTAGGGAATGCCACGCCGAATCGGGTCAAATCTTCTTTATCAGCCATTCATAGCCTCCTGCACATCGTTTACACCTGAGTGTACCATAGTCCGGCTGCTTCATCGACGATGCTTCTGCAAAAATCGGACAACCTCCTCCAGCGCCCTTTTCCCGCCATCGGTCTGAAGCTGAAATTGATAGTCATGTCCCAGCTTTTCTGTAGAGGCAGTAAAAAACAGCGTTTCCGTTTCAACATCCAGTCGCTTCAACGTCTGTGCCAGTTCAACTGATTGCCCGGTTAACGGGTCATGATTGCCTGAAGTAATAAATGAAGGCGGATAATTCGGCGTAACCTGCAGTACGGTCGACATCTCATCCAGACGGGGAAATTCCTCAAAAGCCTTGATCCCCGTATAAGACCAGAGGAATGTCCGGATGAGAGGAAACCCGCTTTCACCAACGGTACTCATATTATAAGGGCCACAGTATAGAAGGACACCTCGCAGCTCTTCCGGTTGAATCGAGGGTTGTATGTTCATGAGCTGAGCAAGGGCCTGATTGGTTACCACTGCTGCAGTCTGACTGGCAATCTGAGCACCCGCGGAATTGCCTGCGAGAAAAATATTTTGGGGATCTCCCTTAAATTCGGTGGCATGATCCTGAATATAAGTCAGTGCCTGATTGGTTTGGAACACAGGCGTCGGATATGTGGCATCTGGTGCAAGTGCATAGTTCATACTGACGACCACGAACCCTCGCTCAGCCAGCTGCATCGCATAGTCGGCTATGTCTTTTTTGTCACCCAAGACCCAACCGCCCCCATGCACCCACAAGACAACAGGCAGCAATTCAGTCGCTGCTGACGGATAGTAGATATCCATCGTACTGTTGCTGCGTCCCCCATCAATATAGGCGACATCCTTTAGATGGCTTACCCCTTCAGCCATAACGACATCTGAATCAGATGGAGCAAGCTTGATTAGTGTTTTCAAAAAGAAAATAGGAATTTTGGGTGTAATCTGTGCGCCGATATAAAGAGTAAGTATAGTTACCATTACGATCACGCCCGGAATCCAATACGGCTTGTGTCTGTACCACGGCCTTGCCGTACCTTTGGTGTTTAACTTTAACTGCAACAGGGTCACCTCTGTTCATTCGTCTGTCTGCATCTAAAGTGGTGTACGCCTGGGGTACTGGCAGGGTTTCCATTTATTACGTCTTCTTGGCCAGTTCTTTTTTCACTTTCAGGTAGGTATCCGCAACTTTTTGCTCCAATGTATGGATATTTTGTTTGGAGCCAGCCCACTTCTCCGCAGCTGAAGAGAGCTGATTCAATGAACTTAATACACGTGAAGGCTGGCCATCTTTAATATTCTGTTTGAACAATTTCAATGCGTTCGTATATCGCTCTTTGGACAGGCTTGCCTGTTTTTTGGCGGTTTGAATCTGTTTCTTGAACGGGTCTGCAGCCGCAAGCATGGTGCGCAGACGCTTATCCTCTGTACTTTTGCGTTTGCGGGCATCGGCCAGCTGCTGTTTCTTGATGCGAATGTCTGCCTTCGCCAGCTGTACAGCAGGTTTTAGCGTGTCTGCCTGAGCACGGAGCGCGGCAGTCCACTCCTTGTTCTTGGCGGCTCTGGCTGCAGCAAGCTGCTTGTTGACCGCCGTGTACAATGTAAACATCGGCTCATAGCGGGTTTGGGTACGCTTCAGGGTATCGGCCAGTACAGCCAGTTTCGCCTCATCCGTTTTTCGTATTTCCTGACGAAGTCTGGCTAATTCTGCCGTATTCGCTGTATGAAGGGTTTTGGTTTTCTGCTCCCAGCTCTGCTCCTGCGTCGTCCATGTGCCCACTTTTTGATACGTTTGCTGAAGAGAAGCTTTCGTCTGGGCATCCGCCTTCTTAAGCAGAGCTTCCCATGATTTCTGAGCAGTTACGCCAAGATCCGGGCCAGCCGCCTCGGCAGCCGACGTAAAAAGATGCATGGAACCCATGCTGGCTACCAGAAGCAGTGCGATGCAAAACCGAGCGATAAACCCTTCCCTAGTCCTGCCTCTAACACTGTCTGAGCCCATAACGCAATCCATGCTGTGGTGTTCTTCCACCGTGTTCATTGAACCTTCCTCCTCGTTTACTCGAATGTAATGCAACTTTGCAGCTTCTTCGTTCTTCAGTTGAGCCAAGGTGAAGCGGCCGAAACAAACACAAAAAAAACACCCGTAGAATCAGGCGATTGCCTGATTCTACGGGTGCTTCCCTCATTAACCGTTCCCTATATGATTCGCAGTTTCATCTTATTTTTAGCGCGAATCTCAACCTTTTCAAATATATTCCAATACAATCTTTTCGTCAAGCAAGCCTCATGGGCTATACATCATACAATATCATGCAGCGGGAGAACCCTTCCCGCTCACCATTCGATCTACTTTTCGGACAAAATAGCTTTCATCTCTTCGGTTAGATCTTCTTCCTTCAGCATCATATAGATGTTTTCCCCACGTATGGCATTCAGCTTGATCTGATAAACGGTGGCTTTCTCCGTCCGCTCTCCTGATCGCTGACGTTCTAGCAGGTCGCTAATCATTTTTTTGTTTTTAGTTGCGACCTGCTTGCTGCTGCCCAGACTTCCATCAATATATTCCGGCTGAGCATATACCCACTGAGGATTACCCGGACTGTTGATCTCCTGCTTCACGAACTGCGCCGAAGCAATTTCGTCTGCCGTAACAAGCAGTTGATCATATAATTTGTTCTCTTTCAGCCACGCGATAACCCGGTCATAACTCGGTTTGATTTCATAATTCCACATTTCCCTCGGTTGATATGGATCCTTGGAATGGGATTCCTGATTTAATTCCGCGTATGCAAACGACTGCCAAGGGGAACGTTGTTCCTCATAGGTTTGATCCAGAATATCCTGCTTCAACAGTTCCTTGAACTCCCGAACCTGGTCAGGACTGCCAATGTATATTTTGCGATACGAACTGATGGTGGAACGGATACCAATACTGAGGATATCCTCATCCAGTTTGTACGTATCATAGGCTACCTTTTTATAATCCTCCAACTGTTTCAAGGCCATTAATTCCTGCCGGAATTCAGTTTCAGGAATTTGGTATTTCCGCTTCATAACCTTGCCGTTATTAAGCTTATAGCTGATATACACAGACTCATCATAATCATCATCCGGATTGACAGGGTCTAGCAACGGCAAGTCAGAATCAATGATTTTCTGATGAAGGGCAAGTACTGCCTCCACAAATTCAGGATTATCCGAGTAAAATGGATGATCATCCATCCTCTGATTCACTCCGTTAACGTAAGTGTAACGATCTCCTCCAAGCTTAATGCTTTTGACATCATTCACTTCCGGCACTCTGGCAGCGTAACCGTTCCAGTCAGCAACAGGCACGTACAGAATCAACGCGGACAGGAGGCCATACAAGGCAAGCTTGGGCAGTAATCTTACGTTCAAGATCAGCCACGTTTTGCGAATAATCATCTCGGCTACAATGTAACCGACTATGCCGCCAAGAACATATCCGAAGATGGTCCACCCGGTTGATTCTGGGGGTGCAATCATAGTGAAGTAGGCTCCGCCAATCAATACCAGCGTAAACATCAAGCCAAAGCGAAATATAGGTTTTACAAGAGTAAACGTAATCGCCTGAGTAGCGGATTCCACCTTACGCTTGGCATATAAAACATAAGCTAGTGGGATGAACAAGATGGCCAAAGCTGCATATATTATGAGTTCCGCTCCAATCACCGGATAATTCCTAATTGAAGCCATCCGAAGGACAAGGGACATTTTCTCTGCGTAGCTGTCCATATCACCATATGGATATCCAAACAGATAATGCTGCAGGTGCAGCGTAAAGATAAACCAGAACACAACAGGCAATATCAGGATTGCATATACCGTTAGTCCCTGCAGTACAGATTGGCCAATACACATGCCCACAGCTACAGTCAGCATAAACATAAACAGCGAATAAATGCTCATGCTAAGGCCCCACATCCAGATCTCACTGCCGTCAAAGATGAAGACCATATGATCCTGCGCAGCCCACACCCAACCTGTAATCGCCGTGGTAAGCCAGATCGGGATCAGGATCATTCCGAAGCCGGAGAGCAGATTGACTGTTAACAGATGTTTGCGCTTCAGTGGCAGACCGTGGAACAAGTCTGACGGCGCTCCGGATTGCATATAACGGAATAAGAAAATGCCCATCGCCACCGGGAATGTGATCGCAAACAAAATATGGGTTTCCCCATTTGCCTGAAACAAGCTGGTAATTTGCTGCGTTACACCACCTCTATGCTCTGTTGCAATGTAGAGCGGAAGCGAAAATAGCAATGTGAGCAGAAATAGTATTCCGAGCCAACCGTGCTGCCTGAAATTTTGGAACAGGATGCCCCGGTTACAGAATAATCGGTTGAATATCATAACCTGCATCCTCCATTTCATAAATAAATATTTCTTCAAGCGTCAGCGGCAGCACGTCCAGCAGATAAGGATTCAAGGCCCGGAACCGTTCCGTCACGTCCTCGCGACTGCCTTTGACAATGTACAGCGAGACACTTCCCCGCATCTCTTCATGTAAAATGTTCAGCTCATCCATCGCCTTGGCATCGTCAGGATGACGGAAAGCCACCTGAATCTTATGCGTATCGGCCTTCAGATCATCGAGATCCTTCTCTACAATCATGCGGCCCTTGTGCATAATGGCGACGTGGTCACACAGGTCCTCGATTTCGCGCAAGTTATGGGACGAAATAATAATGGTCACCTGACGCTCAGCGGCTTCCTGGAACAGCAAATTTTTGATCTGCTGCCGCATCACCGGATCAAGACCGTCAATCGGCTCATCCATGATCAGCACTTCCGGCATGCAGCTCAGCCCAAGCCATACAGCTGCCTGCCTGCGCATGCCTTTGGACATGCGATGCAGCTTGCGTTTTACATCCAGCTTGAACACCGTGGCCAGTTGTGCGAATCGCTCCTCATTCCAGCGCGGATATACGGAGCGATAGAAGGCCGCCATCTGGGTAATGGAGGATTGCGGGAAAAAGTAAGGCGCATCCGCCATAAAAATCGTGCGGCCCTTAAGGTCCATATTTTCATAGATTTCAGCCCCGTCAATGCGAACGGATCCGCTGTCCTGACGATAGATGCCTGCGATGATTTTGAGCAGCGAAGTCTTGCCTGCCCCGTTGGAACCGAGCAAACCGTAGATCGATCCCTTATGTATGTGCATCGTAACGCCATCCACCGCTTTTTCATGTTCAAACGCTTTAATGACCTGATTCAGCTCAATCATTCGGCTCCCCCTTTTCGATACGGGCCATCGCTTCCTGGAACAAAAGCGTCATATCCGCCTTGGTTAAACCGGAATACGTTGCTTCTGCAATCAGCTTCACCAGTGCCGCTCTAATCTCATCTCTCATGGCTGCATTCGGATGTTCCACAGACGATGATACGAAGCTCCCTTTTCCCTGCAAAGAGTAGATATACCCTTCGCGTTCAAGCTCCCGATATGCCTTCTGAATCGTATTCGGATTGACGGTCAGCTGCGCTGACAGTGTGCGCACCGAAGGAAGCTGCTCATCAGGTTGGAGAACACCGTATACGATCATTTCCTTGATTTTGTCCACTAGCTGTTCGTAGATCGCCTTACGGCTGCGTACATCTAATTCGAACATCCCGCACCTCCTCTCCCCAATTGATGTAATACCCCATAAGCGAATTGAATGACTGTATATGAAGTGTATGCTTTCTAAACATTAGGTGTATTAACTGTACTATTATTATTAATACAGTTGAATTGGATTGTCAACGGTAACTTTGACTTCACTCTTCATACGCGATACCTTTATATATATGAAGTGACATATATGCCATCCAAGCCCGGTTAACGAGGCAGCACACGTAAGTGGATCATGTTCAGACAAATACACGGAAAGGTTGTTCCTCTCTTTCCCATTCCGTTATGATGGAGATGGCCAAATATAGCGTTGAATCTTACACCTTATAAGGGAGAACTCCGATGAACAAACAAAATCAGGCTTTAAATCATACAGAGTCAGACGGCTCGGCATCGAACCAAGCAGTTCCGCGCGTATTAATCGTAACCGCTGTGGATGCAGAAAAAGATGCCGTACTTCGCGGTCTGGGTGACCAAGCCGCGGAAATGTTTGACGTGATCGCTGGCGGGGTGGGCCCGGCAGCCGTTGCAGTCAGCACGGCAGCCAAGCTGGCATTCGCCGCAGCGGCTGGCGGGAAGGCGCTGGCGCAGGGCTCCACCGCGCCAGACGGACCGGATGCGGCGCAGGCATCTGCCGCATCCACGGGGCCCCTTGCCGGAGCAGGCCTGACCCCAGCGTACACGCTGGTGATCAGTGCCGGCATCGGCGGCGGGTTCCCCGGCCGGGCGGACGTCGGCTCACTCGTGGTGGCCGACGCCATGGTGGCTGCCGATCTGGGCTCGCAGACGCCAGACGGCTTCCTCTCTGTGGACGAGCTCGGATTCGGCTCGTCCCGTGTGGCGGCGGACGCAGCGCTTGCCGCTCGCCTGCGCCATGAGCTGCAGCGGGCCGGGCACGCTGTCAGCGGAGGAACAGCGGTCACCGTGTCCACGGCGACCGGAACAGCCGAGACGGCCGCGGAGCTGCTGCGCCGCGTGCCGGATGCCACCGCCGAAGGCATGGAAGGCTTCGGCGTGGCAACGGCGGCCAAGCAGTTCGGCGTACCTGCGCTCGAACTGCGCGCCATATCCAACGCGGTCGGTCCACGCGACCGCGATGCCTGGCGCATCAAGGATGCCCTGGATGCGCTCCAGGCGGCAAGTTCCATTTTACGGGAGGTACTTACATCATGAAAATTGCATTTTCCCCTTGTCCTAACGATACATTTATCTTTCACGCCTGGGTGCACGGACGGATTCCGGGTGCTCCGGAACTGGATGTCCGCTATGCGGATATCGATATTACGAATGGCCTGGCTGCCAATCCCGGCGGACCGGATGTGTTGAAAATCTCCTATGCAGCATTGCCCTACGTGCTGAACGAGTATGCCCTGCTGCCTTCCGGCGGAGCGCTGGGAAGAGGATGCGGACCACTCGTTCTTACGGCTAACGGCACCACCGATCCGGCATATCTGTCCGGACGCAGGGTTGCCGTGCCAAGTGAACGCTCAACCGCTTATCTGCTGTTCCGTCTATGGGCAGCGCAGAATGTTCCAGGAGGCGTGGGCGAGATTGTTGTGATGCCGTTCGATCAGATCATGCCGGCGGTACGGGATGGCAAAATCGATGCTGGTCTGGTCATCCATGAAGCACGTTTCACGTACCAAAACTACAATTTGAAGCTGATGACCGACCTCGGAAGCTGGTGGGAAAGTGATACCGGCCTGCCGATCCCGCTTGGAGCAATCATTGCACGCCGCAATCTGGACGCTCATGCACTCGCTGGATGGGCACGTGCATCCGTGGAATACGCCTGGGCACACCCGGATGAATCCAAAGAATACGTTATGGCGCATGCACAGGAAATGGACCCGGATGTCGCGGCACAGCATATCGATCTGTACGTGAACGAGTTCAGTGCCCATCTGGGCGATGACGGCTATGGGGCAATCACAGCCCTGCTTGGACGAGCGATGAAAGAGGGCCTTGTTCCCGAATTCGACCTGAATCTGCTGCGGATCTGATCTGAGCGCAAACAGCAAGCCCTTCGTTAAGATGGCAATGAAGCCTGCTTACCTTGGGTTTTAGTTATTTTAGTCGCTAACGAACCTGTCGCAACCTATTCGGAGAATTCAGTCGTAATGGACAGGCTGATGAACATTAGACACGTTATTCGGACAGAAACCTGGGACTGACCAAGTGAAACGATGAAATAAGCCATCTACGATGCTTTACAATCAATGAACCTCTGGTACCTCTTCCAATAAGAGATACTGAGTTCGTTAGCTCTACTCATCAGCTCTATTCATCTAAGCAGCGACACTGGTTGCCTGTACGGCGCCACTAATTATGTATCAAAAAAGGGGGCTGTCCCATAGTCATCAGCATGACTTCATGGGACAGCCCCTTCTATCTCATTTTCGTTACTTACAATCGAACCTAGCACATGACAAGTTAGAACAATACATATTCCGGAAAACGTTTTAGTTACTCCACTCAATCCCTATTTCAACAAAGGCTACTCACTAGGTAAAGTCAAAGTCACCCTTAACTTAGCTACTACCTTACATACAAGAAGAACATGATTTACACTTCCGCCACTACGGTGCGTATCATTACCCGCAAGGCATCAAGCATTGTGCTTATCGGCAGCGACGCCACCGACGGCTGCAGCAATGACATCTCCGTTGAAGCCGGGAAATGCACAAATCCTGCCTGGATCGGCAGGTGCTGCAATCGAATGTAATCCAGCACACGATACATCGTATTGTTGCAAATATACGTTCCGGCGGTATTGGATACCGCTGCCGGAATGCCTGCCGCAGTCATATGATTCACCATCGCGCGGATGGGCAATGTCGAGAACAGGCCGTCCGGACTTCCTTCGGTTATGGGCTCGTCCACAGGACGCTGTCCCTGGTTATCCGCATAGGAGCCAGGCGGAATGTCTTTTACATTCACAGCGATGCGCTCAGGTGTCACAGCCGTCCGGCCTTTGGCAAGACCGCAGGCAATCACGACATCCGGACCGTATGCTTCCATCTCGGCAATCAGCAGATCCGCACATTCATCGAAATGTACCGGCAGCAGCACGGTTTTCAGTTCGGCTCCTTCCACCACTTCCTGTGCGAGAGCTTCCATCAGTTCTCCCGTGGGATTCACGGCATCCCCGCCAAAAGGTTCAAACCCTGAAATCAGAATTTTCATCCTAGTCCCACTCCCATCTATTCATTTCGTATCCCGAACGATTTCTCTGCATACTTACCTACATAGAACCGTCCGGTTATGATGGTTTACTATTACTCAAATTTATAACGCAAACCCCACTGTCCACGAATGGTATCCATCAGCTTCATGATCTCAAGGGACTCGTCCAGCGGGATAATTGAACTTTCCGTTTTGCCTTCCAGGATGCAGCGTCCAGCATCTTCTGCTTCAAATGCATAGCCGATGCTTGTCCGATCATCCGTAAACTTCTCGGGCTCGTCCTGACCGTTCACATGCAGGTATGCTTCTTTTCCAGCGAGGAACATCGGCAAACGGATATACCCTTCCGTACCATACACGACAGCTTCATTGCTCAGGTTCAGACGAACTGCCCCGTTCAATGATGCCGAGCGTCCTTCCGAGTAAGAGAGCAGTACGGAGAACTGTTCATCCACACCGGTCTCTCCGATGTTCGCCGTGCTCCAGACATGCTGCGGCTGCTCGCCAAAGATCATGGACGCAAATGAAATAGGATACACACCAGCATCCAGCAGAGCACCCCCGCCCAGGTCCGGGTTCAGCAGCCTTCCTTCAGGCTCCCAGCCGATACGGAAACCAAAGTCTGCTTTGACAAGCCGCACTTCACCGATTCGTCCTTCGGCAATCCACTTCCGCGCCTGAACAATCGGAGGCAAGAAACGCGTCCACATGCCTTCCATCAGGAAGAGCTTACGGCTGCGAGCCGTCTCCACCAGCTGCTCCAGCTGACGTCCGTTCATCGTAAACGGCTTCTCACACAGCACTGCTTTTCCCGCTTCCAGACAAGCCATTACATTTTCTTTATGAAAAGGATGCGGCGTAGCAACATAGATAATGTCCACCTCTGGATCCTGCAGCAGCTCTTCATACGATCCGTATCCGCTTGCAAAACCATATTCAGCTGCAAATTTCTCCGCACTTTCCCGTGTACGCGAACCAACCGCTGCCTTCACGGCATTGCCCGCATGCTCCAAATCTCTGGCAAACTGGGATGCGATCCATCCTGTGCCCATAATGCCCCACTTTACCTTGTCCTCTTGTCCCGTAACTCCTGTCATATGAAAGCCTCCCTTGTACCCTAATGGTAGAACCAATTCTGACTCTCCTCTATATTACCAAAAAGAACCTCTGGCGTCAGACGTTGGTTTCACCTCCTGCCCCGCATGCTTGCCCAGAGCTGCTTCCATTTCAATTCTCGAGCATTTTTGCTAAGATTATCAGCAGATCACGGATGAAAGGAAGATGCCGCTGTGTCTACTCTCGTAACCATTCAACAACTCACCAAACATATTGGAGCGACCGAGCAGCGTCTCTTGTTCGAGAAAGTGAATGCCTCTGTCGATGAAGGAGAGCGAATTGCTGTACTGGGTGCGTCCGGCCAGGGCAAAAGCACGCTGCTCCGCATCCTGTCCTTATTGGATGTACCCGATGGCGGAGATATCCTCTGGCAGGGCACCTCTTACCTCAATTCCGATCCCAGGATCTGGCGCATGCGCATGTCCTATGTTGCACAACAGCCCATTATGCTTGCAGGCAGCGTTGAAGATAATTTGAAAACCGTTCACTACCTCCATCGGACACCCTATGATTCAAATCTGGCTGGCCGTCTGCTGGCCGGAATGGGGCTGGAAGAATTGGATATACATAAGCGGGCCAGTGATCTTTCTGGCGGAGAAAAACAGCGCATAGCGCTGATCCGTTCCATCATGCTTCGTCCCAAAGTGCTGCTTCTGGATGAAGTCACCGCTTCTCTGGACCGGACCAATGCCAAGCTTGTCGAACAGCAATTGACTGAATGGAGCAAGCAAGAGGGCACTTCACTCGTATGGGTCACCCATGATCAGGAACAGGCACGCTCGTTCAGCACAACAACATGGTTCATGGGTGAACAGACCCTGCTGGAACGCCAGCCCACCTCCCTTTTCTTCGCCCATCCGCATTCGGAACTGGCCCGTCAATACATTCTGCGTCCTGCCCCCGAGGCAGATAAGGAGAATACATGTCCATCCTCGCACTGAGTTTTACCATCATATTTATTATGCTGACCATGCTTATTTCGGTTTGGCAGAAGCTTGGTCTGGAGAGAGATATTGCTGTAGGTACCGTTCGTTCGGCGGTTCAGCTGCTGCTGGTCGGATATGTACTTCAATTTATCTTCAACTCGGACCACCCTGCACTCATCATTGCGATTGTAGGTTTTATGATAACCGTGGCATCCTTCAACGCGGGCAAGCGAGGCAAGGGACTACGACGAATTACCCTGTACATCGCAGCAGCCATTACGGTGACCGAATTATTGATGATGGGACTCCTGCTGGGTCTTCACATTGTCGAGCCAACTCCGCAATACATTATTCCACTCAGCGGAATGACGATTGGCAATGCGATGGTTGTCTCCGGGCTCTTCCTGAATCAGATGAAACGTGAGGTTGAAGCTTCCAAAGGGGAGATTGAGACACTGCTCTCTCTGGGTGCTGCGCCCAGACGTGCATTTCAGGATGTATTGAAACGCTCTGTCAAATCCAGCATGATTCCAACCATTGACGGCATGAAAACGGTAGGCCTCGTTCAGCTTCCCGGCATGATGACCGGCATGATTATCGCGGGCGCTGACCCCGTCGAAGCTGTCCGTTACCAGATTCTGATTGTGTTTGCCTTCACCAGCTCAGCTGCCATCACCAGCATCATACTGAGTCTACTGACGTACAGACAATGGTTCACCTCAGATATGCGTCTACGCTCATTATAGAAAGAATCGAATTCATTTATTGAATCTATAGAACGAAAGGAGGCCCCTCCATGATAAGCAAATCAGATATGGTTCATCATCCGAACGCCCATCCCTCTGCGTCCGACAACATGAACCGTACCATTACGGCCACGGGCAAGGAAGCTGTATCACCCAGTGATCTGGGGCTGTTCCTGGAAGATACCCTGCTCGAACTTCACCAAACAGACCTGATCAGGTTCACGAGCAAGGAATGGACTTGGAGTAAACCCGATATTGACCACCATACCTTTATATACATGCATAAGTTTACGGGGAAACTGATCATGAATGATACCGAGCACCTCGTTACCCGCAAATCAGCCTTCCTCTGTAATCCAGGCACTGCCCTGGAATTATTCAGTGACGCGGGGCATGAGACCGAGCTGTATATCATCAATTATGATCTGTTCCGGGCAGCGGTGAAAAGCAAAACACGAATGATTTATGAGCGTGAATCAAGCTTCCCGGTAGAGGGCTGGATTCAGGGCCCTTATTATGGCATACAGCGCATAGCAGCTCAGTTGACTGCGGATGACGGACCAACCACTCATAAAAAGAAAATGCTCATGACCGAGCTGCTGCACATGCTCTGGCCTCAGGAAGAGCAGATAAATAACGATAGCGCAGAGGACGCCCCGGACCATTGGCTCCAGGTAACGATGCAATATATGCGCGACAACTATATGCATGAGATCAAACTGGAGAAACTGGCCGAACTTGCAGGCATGCATCCATCATATTATTCGCAGCTTTTCAAGAGCCGGATGTACAAAAATCCAATTGAATACGTAACCCATCTGCGCATGAACCGTGCCAAGGAACTGCTGATGACCTCGGACATGCGTGTTCGCGATGTGGCCCGAAGTGTAGGTTACCGGGACGAATTTTATTTCAGCCGGCGTTTTCGAAACCATGCCGGCTACGCGCCAACGTCCTATGCGAAGCAGGTGCACCGCAATATTGTTTCGCTTTCATACCCCTACACCGATCATCTGATGACTCTCGGCATAACGCCTTGTGCAGCTCAGATCCAGGGACATCTACCCCATATCCCGAAATCACTCCGTCTGCCCTTTCATGCCTATGAGCCCTGGGAGCAAGGACGTCAGGCATTCCTGGATGTGAACCCCGACCTGATTCTGACCAAGGACAATGCAGCCGCAAAAGCGATGGAACATATCGGGGATATCGCTCCGATCATCACCATCCCCTGGAATCAGACCGACATGTTCGGTCATCTTCATACAATTGCATCCATCGTGGATCGCACCCAGGCAGCGAATGACTGGCTGGAACGGCACGAACGCAAGGCTGAGCGTGCACGCAAAAAGATCAGGGATTCGATTGGACAGGTAACGGTTGCGGTATGCACATTAACTGCGAAGGGGCCGCGTATGTACAGCACCCGTAACTTCGGTCATGTGTTCTACCGCAGCCTGCAGCTGACTCCACCTGCACGCATTCAATCCGAGCTCGCTGGCAAACCTCCAGGTGTAGGTTTCAACTGGATGTCCATCACTCCAGGAGAATGGGATGGACTGGAGGCTGATGTTCTGCTGCTGGCTGTGACCTCGGTGAAAGAACGCGCCTCCCTGCTGCATCAAATCCATGCTGATCCGCTTTGGAATCAGTATCCGGCCGTCCGGAACGGGCATGTTCATGTCATTGATTGGAATTCATGGGTTGTATACGCACCCTATTCCATCAACATCCAGCTGGATGAGGCCGTTATGTTATTGACGAACAAAGGATCCTTTTTGTAATCTAAAAAATGTCCATCACCCGAATCTTAATTTATGCCATGTACGGGCCTGAATTAAGATTTTATAATGAACTCTAATTGATAATGATAATCAATAACAGCAGAGCTGATCTTGCTGGCAACAAAAGGAGTGACCCCCATTCAACATCCGGGACTGCCACATCGTCCGTCCAATTCAAGAAAATCCCCGGTGACAATTAGTCTAATGTTTTTGTCAGCCATCACCATTTTGCTGATTAGCCTGTTTGTCGCCATATCGCTTGGTGCCAAATCGTTAACACTTGAAACAGTGTGGGCTGCCATATTTCAGTACAATCCGGCTCTGACACCGCATCAGATCATCCATGAGCTCCGTCTCCCCCGCGTAGTTGCTGCCGCTGTCGTAGGCGCGGCCTTTGCAGTAGCAGGAGCACTGATGCAGGGAATTACGCGCAATCCGCTGGCGGATACGGGAGTCCTGGGCATTAACGCAGGTGCCACTTTCATGGTGGCGTTGAGCTTTGCCATCTGGCCGGGACTGCCTTATGCCTGGCTCATGGGTCTTTCATTCATTGGTGCCGTGCTGAGCACCCTATTTATTTTCCTGCTGGGGTCGGCTGCGCCGGGGGGACTGACTTCCATGCGGCTGACGGTTGCAGGTGCTGTCGTTGCAGCCATGCTCAGCTCGCTAAGTACAGGTGTCGCGATTTATTTTGACCTAAGTCAGGATCTCGCCTTTTGGTATGCCGGTGGCTTTGGCGGTATTGAATGGCGGCATCTGAGACTCATTGTTCCTGTGCTTCTGATCACGTTGCTGCTGACTATGCCTCTTGCCCGGAGAGTATCCCTCATGTCGCTTGGAGAGGAAGTTGCCCTGGGCCTGGGGATTCATATTCGCATGACCCGATTCCTTGCCCTCACGGCTGTGGTCATACTGGCAGGCGTGTCCGTATCCGCCGTTGGCTCGATCGGATTCGTCGGGTTAGTCATTCCGCATATTTCCCGTAAACTCGTCGGTGTCAATTATCGTCTGATCATTCCCATGTCCTCCCTGCTCGGAGCCATCCTTCTGGTATTGGCCGATCTGGGCTCACGCATCGTAAATCCACCGGAGGAGCTGGCGGTAGGCATCATGGTTGCTTTTGTCGGTGTACCGTTCTTCCTCTATCTGGCCCGCAAGGAAAGGAGGGCATTGTAACATGAGATCCACGATGCCTTCACGGGGAAAACGATCCATCGCAGTCAGCGTTACGCTGATCTGTATTGCATGCACGGTTATCGTGATTAGCCTGAATACGGGTACAATTCGTCTTTCTCCGCTCGCTGTACTGCAAACGCTGCTTGGACATGGCAGCCCGGACGATCAGATTGTGTTGTTCGATTACCGTTTGCCTCGCATTCTCATTACCGTCCTGGCTGGAGCAGGACTTGGCATCTCGGGAGCGGCCCTTCAAGGCATTACGCGCAACCCGCTTGCCGATCCGGGCATTCTTGGCCTTCATGCAGGAGCCGCATTGGGGCTGATGGTTTTCGTAAGTCTGTCCTATTCCATGGATGACTCGATTGCCCTGCTGATCCCCTTGTTTACTTTTGCAGGCGGAGTCATCTCAGCACTGATCATTATGCTGCTCGCCTATGACCGGCATAACGGAGTATCTCCCATCAAGCTGATCCTGGTCGGTATCGCGGTCGCCGCAGGGTTTCATGCGCTAACGTTATATCTGTCTCTTCGGCTGGATGAAGATACGTATTCCTTCGCTGCCCGCTGGCTCGCCGGCAGTGTGTGGGGTCGGGACTGGATTCACGTGCAGGCTCTGCTTCCATGGATTGCAGTCTGTGTTCCCTACATCTGGAGCCGGTCCAAAACGCTGGACGCTTTCGGTCTTGGAGATGCAGCCGCCACGGGCATCGGTACACCTGTCAGATCCCAGCGCATATGGCTTCTCTTATGTACAGTGGCGCTGTCAGCCATAAGTGTATCCATGGCCGGAGGTATCGGATTCATCGGGCTGGCCGCACCACATCTCGCCCGCAGACTTGTCGGTCCGATGCATCGCCACCTGATTCCGGCGGCCGGTCTCCTTGGCATGGTCATCCTGGTTACCGCCGATACGATTGGACGAACCATTTTCCAACCGAATGCCATCCCCGCAGGTATTGTGGTGGCTGCCATTGGTGCACCTTACTTTTTATATCTGCTGGTGCGAACCAAATGATCGAAGCCGTTGATCTACTTTATTCATCTAATTATTAACATCCAAGTGATGTTCAAGGAGAATGTGAATATTCATGTTAAAGAAAAATGTATTGCTCGCCCTGAGCATTTGCCTGATATTTGTGCTTGCCGCTTGTGGAACTGCCAGCAATTCTGGCTCTTCATCCGCTGCTGGCAGCACTTCAACGGATAGTACTTCCGAGCAGCAGGATAGCAGTCCGGCTTCCGGAGAACAACGCATCGCGTCGATGTCCATCCACCTGACGAATGACTTGCTGGCACTTGGCATCACACCCGTTGGGTCCGTCATTGGCGGCGAAGCCAAAGCATTCCTGTCCCATGTTGCAGATCGCCTGCAAAACACGACACCGCTTGGTCCGGTGAAAGATCCCGACATGGAAGCCCTACTTGCCCTGAAGCCCGATATAATCTATCTTGATGAAGAATTTTCCGGTGAGGACATTTCCAAGTTCGAGAAAATTGCTCCTGTGCATGTATTCAATCTGGATGACGGTACATGGCGTGATCACCTGAAGGATATTGGCAAGCTGGTTGATCGCGAGAAGGAAGCAGAGCAATATATTCAGGATTATGCAGCAGAGACCGAAGACGTAAAATCATTAATTCATGACGAGATCGGCGATGGTACCGTGATGGCCATCCGTGTAACTGCCAAAGAATTGCGTGTGTTTAGCACACGCCGCCCAATGGGGCCAATCTTGTATGATGATCTTGGACTGACCCCGGCCAAAGGCATATCGGATATTGATTCCACCAAGCCTTACCAGGTGATCTCCCGTGAAGTACTGCCTGATTTCGATGCAGATGCCATCTTCGTAGTGGTGAACTCGGATGAGGAAGCGGAGAACATGTTCAAAGAACTGCAAAACAACCCGATCTGGCAAGGGCTAAAAGCCGTTAAAGCCGGTCACGTGTACACCATCGGCGCGCAGCCTTGGCTGGACTACTCCGCCATTGGCAATAAAATGGCTCTGGATGAAGCCAAAGAGATGTTTACCCAAAAATAAACCAACGCCTTAATGGAAAAATCATAAAAAAACCTCGCTTACGAACTGGAGAGGGAACGGCAGACTTGCTGTCCTGTTCTCCTCCGTCCGAAGCAGAGGTTTTTTTCTATATATTAATGAAAGCCTGGCATTCCTCATCCTCATAAGGTACAAACGACAATCTCAACATCCGTGTCAGCAAACGTATCCTGAATAATGCCGCTTACTTTGTCCCACTTCAGTCTGTCGAGTCCGCAACCAATCTGCGGCATGGCCAGCTTGTTGATTTCTTGTTCTACACAGACGTCTCGCATCGATTGCACCGCTTGGGTAAACGATGGATAGGTCGGTTTATTCGAAAACTTCGCCTTGGTTACCAGATTCAACGTACGTCCCACCGGGTAACACCGTCCAATCTCAAGCGCTTCCTGCTTCGCCTGCTCCTGTAGAACCTGAAGCCCGAACCTTTCCCGAAACTGTACTGCAATTCCCGCCCCCATACGAGCATCAGCGGAAATACAATGAGCGAGCGTATAAGCTTCATCCATTGCAAACAAATCCTGTTGGATCTCACGAAATTGCATCTGAATCCTCCTTCTTCACATCTTAAAATGACTTACTTGCTGTTCAAAGCAATTGTTCTTGAAACGCCTTGATTATTCTCTGTCCAGCTGATCTGTCCAACACAGCAAATACAATCCGCTCAAAGGACTGCCTGAAATTCTCCTGTACCAGGACATCACGGAAATACCTAGCCACATCCACCGGGTCATTCCGGAACACCCCGCAACCATAAGCACCCAGAACAAGGGTACGATGACCATTCATCGCTGCCACGTCCAAAATATACCGAATTCGCTCCTTCATGACCGACTCGATCTGCTGGTCATCTGCCTGCTCCCGTTCCTTCACAACGCCAGCATTGACGGCAGGAGCCGTAATAAAGGCGGTCGTGTAATATTGGGCTAGCAGCCGGTCCTCATCATCACGTATGACAGGTACATCCGGCGAATAGATCATATAGTCGGAATACAGACAGGTGCGCAGCTTACGATTATGATCATACATTTCATTCATTTGAGAAATACAAGGATATAACCCGGAAGCTCGGGCGAGACTCTCTTCCTGTGCCTGACTTCCACCCAGGAAACCTCCACCCGGATTTTTCGCTGAGGCAAAGTTCAGGCAAACGACATCCGTTCTCCCCTCGTCCACCACGAGACGTGAGGCTGCGGCAAGCGTCGTCTCACCGGTGACTTCAATCTGGGCAGCTGCAGACTTAGGCGCTGCCTGTAATTGGCGCACCTGCTCCCGAAGTGCCGGAAGTTCATCCGGACGGTATAAAACGGAGCCCTGAATCGCTCGTTTCAAATCTTCATCAATCGACACCCTCCGGTCATATCCGTTGATGTACTGCCCCTCTTCCAGGATGGCCAGTGTTTCCTGGGCAATACGAGCCCGGCCCGAGCGCTGATTCGTGCTTTTTAGCTGGTTATTTTTCATATGCTGGTTTGCATTCATTCGAATCACTTCCTATCTCATCTCTTAGCCGGGTCAGAATCTCACCGAGCCAGTTGGTTCCTCGCCATGTTCTGCGATGGCGGATACGTGGATCTTCTTCTGCCAGTCCAACGCCCCAGATCCGGTCATCCGGGCTTGCTTCCACAAGGGTCGTTCCACGGGTGGCGAGCAATGCGGCAAGCAGTTCTTCATTTTGTGTGAATTTGGCATGATTGCCTTCATAAACAATGCGTTTGCAGCTTGCTTCCCATATCGTCTGGTCGAATCCGGTTACCTGTCTGCCCAGCTTTTTTTGTACTGAAGCTGAGCTTGCCTTCAAAATCTTGTCCGCCATGGCCTGATCGCCAAACAGCAGTGCTTTTTGATGCATCATGTATTGTTCGGCACTCGTATAACCAATTCCGTTCACCGTAAAATCAGCCGGATGCCACTGGGAAAAGGGTGATGCGGTACGCCAAAAGAAAGTAAACTTCTCCATGATTCCTTATGTCCTCCTTGCAATAAAACAATTATGTTGTCTTACGCTCTGGGTTCAGTCTGTATAAGCGGGAAGGACGATGTCCTGCATTGCCCGTAAACTCTCCGGTTTCGATCACCCAATCCGCAATTTTGCGCCGGAAGGCTGCAGCCAGCAGTTTTTTGCCACCAATAATCTCATAGACCTTCTGCAGGGCCGTCAGCGTAAATGTCTCCGGCATCAGATTAAAAGCAATATCCGTATATTCCACTTTCGATCGTAATCGTTCCAGCGCATAAACCATGATCTTAGCATGGTCAAACGCTATGCCCTTCACTTCCAAGATTGTCATACTGCTGCTTCGAATGCTTCCTTCCACAGCTTCCTTCACCTCAATGACAGCCGATAGCTCCTCTGTTCCGTTCGACAACGTCAGCTGCACTCTTCTTTCCGTCGTACGACCTCGTTCATGAATATGACGTTTCTCCTCAAGGAGCCGCTGTTCTACCCTGAACCAGTCCGCATCACTCGCATCATCGCCTGCTTCCAGTTCAAGCTCGCTGCTATCAACGAGCGCCATGTACGAGCAGCTAATTACCCTTGTACGAGGATCACGGTGCACATCGCCCCACGTGTACAACTGTTCCAGATAGATGTCATCCAGCCCGGTCTCTGTAACCAGCTCGCGGCGTGCTGCATCCTCCAGGGATTCCTGCATGGACACGAATCCACCCGGTAATGCCCACTTGCCCATATAGGGATGACCACCGCGGCGAATCATTAGCAGCTGCAGTGCCGGCTCAGCAAGTTTGCGATAATTGGACTGAGCTTCGCTCCTTATCGTGAAGACAAGCATATCTACTGTCACCGAAGGACGCTCATAATCACCTGCATCATATGTCTCCAGAAACTGCTGCTCGCTTATATTGGCATGATTCAGATGGTCCAATGGTCGGCCCTCCGAATAACCTTCATTTGTCATATTTAAAACCCCATTCTGTTATTAATAAAATGTTATTAACAATTAGATAATAAGAGGTTAACACATCCATTAGCCTTCGTCAATATTTCCCATATCTTAAAAATAAGAACTTCTGTACTGGTTGGGATCGGTGGGTGTTAAACTGCTTGATTTCAATGACAAAGGAAATAAATTCCTGATAAATTCCTGATTCAGGAAAAAAAGGGTTGACGGTGCGAAGTGGAGGTCTGTATACTGTGTATATTGATATATACAGTATACACAGCGAACACAGCTTGCATAGTAAAAGTGTTAGATGGAAAGGCAGGCTTGGTGGCTAACCCGCAGCGATCATTTTAATACAACTGTGTTATATCTTTTTCAATACAACTGTGTTATATTAATTTCAATTCATTCGTATTAATAAGGGGGATGTTTCGCTGGAATGAAAAGAATCGTATTATTGGATGTTCTTAGAGGATTTGCGATTATCGGTACATTGGGGACGAATATTTGGCTTTTTGCATACTTAGGCTCTCTGAACAAAATGTTTGGCGATCCGCTTCAACCCTGGTGGACCTCGGGTGATCGTTTACTGCAAACACTGATGCTTATGCTGGTGAACGGAAAATTCCTCGGACTTCTTACTCTTCTCTTCGGGGCAGGAATGGAATTAAAGCGGCAAAAAGCACTTCGTAAAGGATATGTCTGGCCAGGGGTTTACATATGGACATGTGTGCTGCTGCTCATTGATGGATTGCTGCACTACACGTTGGTCTTGGAATACGATGTGCTGATGAGTTATGCAATTACTGGCATCATCGTGTCCTTCATCATCAACCGTTCCCGCCGCTTTATTTTGATCGTGATGGGGCTCATGGGTGGTATACATCTCATCGGAGTGGGTGGAATTACCGCACTGTTGGCCCTTACAGAGAGTGGTGCCACCTTCAATAACATGGACGTGATTGCCAAGCTATACGCCACGGGAACATGGTGGGAGCAGGTTCTATTCCGGCTGGACAACTTTGCTTTCTTTCGAACAGAGTCCATCATCATCATGCCGCTGAATATATTTCTGTTCCTGCTGGGTTCCATGCTCATGCGTGCAGGCCTATTCTCAGACGAGGCATCCGGACGTCTTAGACGCCGCAAATGGATGAATTTCGGGCTTGCCGCCGGCATTCCTCTGAACCTGCTCCTGCTGGTGCCGGGAGGCAGCATGGACTTGTTTGTTCGGTACATCAGTGCACCGATCCTTACGTTCGGCTATCTTGGGCTAATCGCTTACATGCTGGAAAAAAATAGGTTTGCCGGTCTGTTCAGGCGGTTCGAAGAGATTGGCAAGATGGCATTGAGCTGTTACATTCTGCAAAACATTCTGGCTTCCGCCATCTTTTACGGATGGGGTCTGGGGCTCGGTGGTTATCCCCCTTCGCTTGTGATTGTGTTACTGTGGGCCGGCATCTGTATTGTATTGATGTTATTCTCACATGCATGGCTGCTCAAATTTAAATCGGGACCGGTCGAATGGTTATGGCGCAAGCTCTCCATCTCTCCTGCCGTCAAGTCACAGTCACGGACTGAACAGATGTAATATCAAAATGGTTCCCTGAATTGAGCAACACCGTATTTCTCCCTTTCTAGTTCGAGCTGCGGATCTGTTCCGGAGCTCTTTTTGTTATGTAGCAAAACCTGCATCGCTCCGTGCTGGGGATACGATGCCCTCGCATTTTTAATTTGACCTTACAAATGCCTTGACGGTATGTAAGATCAAACTTATGATTTAGTTAGTCGACTAATTAATAGGAGGGTAGCTTATGCATTCAGCCCGCAGCGAACGGCTGCTCGGACAATTATCCGAACTTGTGAAGCTGCATCGCTATAAAGTTCATGAGAAGCTGGTTAATCACCCCGAGCTGTACCCCGGACAACCTCCACTGCTGTTCCAGCTTGACCGTGAAGATGGTCAAACCCAGAAAAGTCTGGCCGAGAAGCTTCGCCGTACTCCTGCAACCGTTACAGTCATGCTGAAACGCATGGAAACATCGGGATATGTAAGGCGTGAAGCCGATCCGAATGACCAGCGCAGTCTGCGTGTCTATCTGACCGACCAGGGCCGCAGCGCGCTCAAGGAGTTGAGTGAGGTATTTCAGGAACTGGAGCTCCAGGCTCAGGAAGGATTTACGCCAGAAGAAACGCAGCTTATGTCAGCGCTTGCACAGCGCATGATTCACAACCTTCGTGAATCCTGAATGACGCATGGAATTGTAGCAGCATGATTTTTAGACTTCATTGAATGAGGTGATTTCCCTATTGTGGACGTTAAAACGATTTTTGACGCCTTATAAGTCAGCCGCCATACTCGCTCCACTCCTCATGGTGCTGGAGGTAGCCATGGACCTGCTTCAGCCGAAGCTGATGTCCAGCATTGTGGATGATGGCGTGCTTGCCGGTGACCTGCCCCATATTGTACGCACAGGGCTGTTCATGCTTTTGTTTGCCCTCATTGGCTGGGTTGGCGGAGCAGGCTGTACACTCTTTTCCAGCAAAGCGTCTGTAGGATATGGTACGGATCTGCGCCAGGAGCTGTTCGACCATATTCAAACCTTTTCCTTCCGTAATTTGGACACATTCCAGGAAGGATCGCTCATCACGCGTCTAACGAGCGATATTACGCAGATGCAGACCTTTGTACAGATGCTCCTGCGAATGTTCATCCGGTCGCCGATGCTGATCATCGGCAGTATTATTATGGCATTTACGATCAGTATCAAGCTGGCGCTGATCCTCATGATGACCGTACCTGTTCTCTTTGTCATTCTGTATATTCTCATATCCGCTTCCTATCCGCTTTTTGCCAGCGTGCAGAACAAGCTGGATCAAGTCAACGCCGTTCTGCAGGAAAATCTAGCTGGGATTCGTGTCGTCAAGGCTTTTGCACGTGCAGGCACGGAGAAAAAGCGTTTCAATCAATCCAATGAGGATTATACGGGAACAGCGGTAAAAGCCTGGCGCATTGTTACGCTGAATGCACCTGTACTCAGCCTGATGCTGAATGCGACCATCGTAGCCGTATTGTGGTTTGGCGGGTTTCAGGTTGTAGGAGGCGATATTGCAGCCGGGGATCTGATTGCTTTTATCAACTATGTAACGGTGGTGCTCTCCTCCCTTACCTCCATCGGCATGATGATGATGAGTTACTCCCGGGCCAAGGTGTCTGCTGCGCGGATCAACGAGGTTCTACATACAGAGCCGGACATTCAGTCAGGCCATGAAGCCCAGAGAGAGAATGCATTGCCGAATCAGGCCACTCAGGTTGGCTCCAATCCGGCATCCAGGGCTGATCGCCGACCAGGTGAGGTGGAATTCCGGGACGTTTCGTTCCGTTATGACGGCGAAAATGCCCTCACGGGAGTTAATCTTACTGCGCGAGCAGGGGAAAAAGTAGCTTTACTCGGTTCCACCGGTTCAGGCAAGACATCACTCGTGCAGCTGATCCCCCGCTTATATGATGCCTCACTCGGTGAAGTACTCGTTGGTGGCGTTAATGTACGAAACTGGGATCTTCAGCTGCTTCGCAGCAGAGTGTCCATTGTATTGCAGGAATCCATTCTGTTCAGCGGCAGCATTCGGGATAATATCGGCTTCGGCAGACCGGATGCCACGGATGCCGAGATCCGTGCGGCGGCGCGGGCAGCGGCAGCGGATGAATTTATCATGAACCTTAAAGATGGATACGACACGGAGCTTGGACAGCGGGGAGTCAATCTCTCCGGCGGGCAGAAACAGCGTATTTCCATTGCGCGTGCCCTGCTCATGCGGCCGGATGTTCTTATTTTGGATGACAGTACGAGTGCAGTCGATCTGCGAACCGAAGCAAGCATTCAGAGAGCACTGCTTTCCCTGATGAAAGACAGTACAACCTTTTTAATTGCACAGCGCATATCTTCGGTGAAGGATGCGGACTGCATTTACGTGCTGGATGAGGGGAGAATCGTGGCAAGTGGTACACATGAAGAACTCATGGCCAATTCCACACACTATCAATCCATTTATGATTCCCAACAACGGAAGGAGGATGTTCAATTTGGCTAAACCTGCATCTTCCTCCGCACAGCCACCTGTCGTTCCTCCGATCGGAAGACCTGGAGCGGGCCGGGGACCTGTTCCGAAAGTAAGAGCCAAAAATGCCAAGCACGCCATCCTGCGAGTGTGGTCTTACATGGGACGCCATCGCAAAGGGGTTATCATGGCTCTGGTCCTTACCGCTCTCGGAACACTGCTTAATCTGGCGGGCCCCTACCTTCTCGGCCGTGCCGTCAATGAGCATATCGTGCCGAAAGTAACGGACGGCCTATTGAAGGACTGCCTCCTGTTACTGACGGTGTATGTCCTGAGTTCGCTCATGATGTGGGGACAGTCTTATGTCATGATCGGCGTATCCCAATTGACGGTGAAGGATCTGCGCCAGGCTTTGTTCTCCAGGCTGCAGCAGCTGCCCATCAGCTTTTTTGACAAAAATCAAAGCGGAGACCTGATGAGCCGGGCTACCAATGATATCGATAACGTGTCCACTACCCTGAATCAGAGTGTGACTCAGCTGATGTCCAGTGCGATCCTTCTTGTCGGTTCGCTGTCGATCATGCTTGCTCTGGATATCCGACTGACGCTTCTCAGTCTGGTGACCGTGCCGTTAATCACCATTGCGACCAAGCTGATCGCTTCCAGAACACGCAAACATTTTTCTGCCCAGCAGAAGCTGCTCGGTGAGCTGAATGGTTATGCACAGGAAACGATCGCCGGACAAAAGGTGGTTGCCGCCTATAACCGTCAAGAACAGGCGCACCAGCATTTTGAGAACCTGAATGAAAAGCTGCGTACAGCGAGTACGCAGGCCCAAACCGTATCCGGGCTGGTTGGACCTACGATGAACGTCATGAACAACATTGGATTTGCCATTCTCGCAGCAGTAGGTGGATGGATGGCTTACCACGATTTAACGTCCATCGGACTGATTGTAAGCTTTCTCGCCTATTCCCGGCAGATTGAGCGACCACTTAACGATCTTGCGAACCAGTACAACCTGATTCAGGCAGCCATTGCCGGTGCTGAGCGTGTGTTTCAGATTATGGATACACCAAGTGAATACGAAGAGAAACAGGAGAAGCAGCTGGATCACATTCAAGGTAAAGTTGTTTTTGAAAATGTATCCTTTGGATACAATTCCGATAGAGAGATTCTGAAAAATGTCAGCTTCACCGCGCAGCCTGGCGAGATGATTGCTCTGGTCGGGCCAACAGGTGCCGGCAAAACAACCATCATTAACCTGCTCCCCCGCTTCTATGAAATTACAGGCGGAAGCATTACCATTGATGGCACGGAGATCTCAAAGCTGGAGAAGGATCACCTCCGGCGCGGACTCGGTATTGTGCTGCAGGATGCCTACCTATTCTCGGGAACCATTCGTGATAATATTGCCTACGGCAAGCCGGATGCGACCGATGAGCAGATCAGGCAGGCAGCTGAGCTGGCCAATGCCCACTCCTTCATTCGCAAGCTGTCCCAAGGTTACGACACCCCCATTATTGCGGGCGGAAGCAATCTGAGCCAAGGACAGCGGCAATTGCTGACGATCGCTCGGGCCATTCTCGCCGATCCGGCCATTCTCATTTTGGATGAGGCAACGAGCAGTATTGATACCCGGACGGAAATGCAGATTCAGGAGGCGATGCGCACGTTGATGAAAGACCGGACCAGTTTCGTCATCGCCCATAGACTGAGCACGATTCGGGAGGCAGATCAGATACTGGTGATTGATTCAGGCCAGATTGCCGAGCGGGGTAACCACGAGGAACTCATGCAGCAAAAAGGATTTTATTATCAGCTCCATCAAGGTCAGCTAAACTGATCCATTAACTGAGCGACAACAGAAAAGCGCCGCACAAAGGTTCCCTGTACTGGGACCTGTGCGGCGTTTCATTTGTTCTAGGAGGTAACTTCTTAGGCAATTACTCCACGGCTACTACCGGGAGCTCCAGTGTAAACGTAGAGCCTACTCCCACTTCACTCCGTACCGTAATTTCTCCATGGTGATCATGAGCAATCTTTTGGCAGAGCGCCAGCCCAAGCCCCGTCCCTTCTTCCTTCGTTGTATAAAATGGATTAAATATATCGGCAAGGGCCTTCTCCGGTATGCCGCTTCCCGTATCCGTAATGGATGTATATGCTTTGTCTCCTTCATGAACAAGAACAATATGTACTTCACCGGGATCATTCATTGCTTCGAATGCATTGCGTATCAGGTTGATTAACACCTGTACAATTTTGTCCCGATCCATATGAACCATAACAGCTTCTCCCTTCAGCTCAAGCGAAATCCGGTGTCCACGGGATGCTGCATCTGACTCGGTTAATGACAAAACACGTTCAAGGCATTGACCCAGCCTCTCCGGTTTCATTAGATGAGCCTGCGGCTTGGAAAATTGCAGAAATTCTGCAGTCAGGTCCGTGACCCGGATCACTTCGCCCATAATCACTTCATACCATGGGGCAATATTGAAGGCTTGTCCACGTGACAGCTGCAAGAATCCACGAATCGCCGTGAGCGGATTACGGATTTCATGCGCCATGCCGGCTGCAAGTTCTCCAACAGCCCTGAGCCTTTCCGAACGGTAGATCTCTTCTTCATTCTTAATCCACTTGCTGCGCTGTGCCTGAAATAGTCGCTCCTCTGCAATCGTTATTAACTGCTGGAGGGTCTCTGCTGTCTCCGGATAGACCGAAATGCTATACGTAACCTGTAATCCTTTCAGATCGGTAGTTTGCATCGTACTCATTCGTTCCTCGATACCCGCAACCTCGGGCAAAATGATTGAAAATCGATCTCCCGCATAACGGGATATCCCATAAGCATCCGCAAAATGCTTGGAGATGCTCCCCCCTGTCCCCGCTATGATGGAACTCCAATTGTTTTCCACTTCCTTATTAAATCCGTTGAAATTCTGGATGTTCAGAAGAATAAGCAAAAAGGAGTGCTGCTTCTCTGCCGTTTCCTGCAGTGCATTCATATATCCTTCATAGTTGAGAAGCCCTGTAAGCGGGTCATGCAGGGTGAGGAATTGATTTTTCTCACGCAGTCTGCGCTTCTCAGCTTCACTGTTAATCAATGTATGGTACAGAAAGATTATAACAATTGCCGTGAGTAGATCGAATAAGGAAACCGACAATGTGTAGGCATCTATCGTAACGTAGGATAGCCGAATCCCTGTATATTGCAGCACGAGCAGGAGAGAAATGGGCAGGGTCTGCTCTACCCGCTGTTTGTTCTGAATCATGGTCATGATGAGCAGGTAATATAACATGTTGCACCAGTTCAACTCACTGAAATAGTGAAATACGCCAAGGAAGATCCACTGAATTTTCTGTAATACAGGATATCGTCTTTCTCCATAAATGCTGGCAACAAATAAGGCTCCGGCAAGGATCATCCATGTGAGGCTGGAAGTGCGGCCCAGAAAATAAGAGGACAGGATTACAAGCAGGCAACCCAGCGGAAAAATAACCCTTTTCATCGTGTACGTTAGCAAACAGCCTCGCCCCCCTTGACAATCTACTCATATCTAACACTTCATTTACATGCATTATATCGATTATGATTAGCTAATGTTGTCGATTAATGGAAGCTCTCCAAATTGGAATGGATAGGGCTCATGGATTATATACCATTTATTTAGCATCTTGAATAGCGTTCCTGCACATCATCCACCCTTTTTCTGGTATGTTATAATACAGTAATGGATTTATTTTCAATAAAATTGGAAGTTGCAGGTGATTCTCTTGGTGGAACGTAGAAGACCATTCGGAATTGGTACATTTTCGCTGCTCATTGTGGCTTTGGGATTTGCATTTAATTATGCATGGGGGCCTGATGATTTTAGGTTCGGGTATTACCTGTTTCATCAGATGAATTGGCCAATCTATAGCAAGGGTGACGAAGGACTGATTATTCCAACAGTAATAACTGCCATCTTCTGGATCCCTGCCATCATCATTGCAAGAAAACACAACGTACACTATGGTACAAAAACAGCTTCAATCGTGGCCGGTGCTATGCTGATCATCTGTTTCATAGGCCCTTTGGTTACTATGTTGGATTGGATCGTCAATTCATAAAGAAAAAAGAAGCCAGCGCTCTAACGTTCCAGAGCGCTGGCTTTATTCTTTCCTCTCCACATATCTATTTCTTCGCCATATATTTGCGGATATCAAATGCAACAGCGGCAACTATAATTAATCCTTTAATTATCAGCTGCCAATAGGGACTTACACCGATAAAGGTAAGGCCGTAGTTGATAACCCCGAAGATGAGCACACCGGCCATAACACCTGGCACTGTTCCGATGCCTCCTGCTGTTGAAACGCCACCAACAACACACGCCGCAATGGCATCCAGCTCATACATATTGCCGTAGTTATTCGTCGCTCCGCCTGTGCGCGCTGCCTCCAGCACACCCCCCAGTCCATACAACGCGCCCGCAATGGAATACAGGGCAATCAAATTACGTGCGACATGAATTCCCGACACATGCGCGGCCTGGATGTTGCCGCCAATGGCGTACATATTTTTACCGAGGCGGGTTTTGTTAAAAACGACCCAACAGATTAAGGCTACTGCAATCGCAATCAGTACAATATAAGGGATCGAGTAGCCCCCACCCAGATCAATATAGCCTGATCCGATCACCGTGAAGTCCGGTCTAAGTCCTCCAATCGGCTGTGACTGGTTGGGCTCTGTATCAAAATAAATCGAGTTCAAACCATATACGGCTACCATCGTTCCCAGTGTGGCGATAAATGGAGGTACATGCAGCTTGGCGACTATAATTCCATTAACCAATCCGACAATCAGACCAGCCACAATTCCGATAATAATAGGCAGCCCTACCCATAAATGCGGCAGATCCGGGAAGAAGCGATTGGCATATTCGTCAATTTGCAGCATGGACGCGGATACCACAGCCGTCAGACCCACCACCCGGCCAGCAGACAGATCGACCCCGCCAGTGACGAGAATGAAGGCCGCCCCGAGTGCAATGATGGCCCTTGTGGAGGACTGCTGCAATATATCCCGTAGGGTAGAGAAAGCAAGGAAGTTCGGGTCCGCAATGGCAATGCCGATGACAAGCAGAATAAGTACGATAAAGATGGCTCGCTGCGTTACATACTGTTTCACCTGATTGATGACTTGCGTATTCATCTGTTTCCTCCTGTCTAAGCCATCCGCTGCTGAGCGGCCAGCCTCATAATTTCCTGCTCTGTGGCGTCGGCTCCGTCTACAATGCCGGTCAGCCTTCCTTCACTCATCACCATGATCCGGTCGGACATCCCGAGCAGTTCAGGCATCTCCGAGCTGATCATGATAATGCTTTTGCCCTGACGAGCCAGTTCCGTAATAATGGTGTAGATTTCAAACTTGGCCCCCACATCAATGCCCCGCGTCGGTTCATCAAGCAGCAGAATCTCTGGGCTGGTCAATAGCCACCGTGCCAGAAGCACTTTCTGTTGATTCCCCCCTGAAAGGTTGCGAATCAGCGTGTTAACGGAAGGCGTTTTAGTTCTGAATTTCTGAGTTTGCTCCCTTGCCTCTTCGCGTCCCTTCTTTTCATCCAGCAGCCCAACCCGGTTCCGGTACCTTCCCAGACTCGCAATGATCGTATTTTCATATACGGACAACACCGGAAATATGCCCGTAACCCTCCGTTCCTCGGTCAGCAGCGCCATATGATGACGTTTCGCTGCGGCAGGTGAGTTGATCTTCACCTTGCGTCCATGAATCGAGATTCTGCCCGAAGCAAACCCTCGCAGTCCGAACAGGGATTCGATCAGTTCCGTCCGCTGCGCTCCAACGAGCCCGCCAATACCGAGTACTTCCCCTTTTCGGAGCTCAAACGTAATGTCCTTGAAAGAGTGGGCCTGGCTGGATGTTAACCCTTCTGCCTTCAAAATCACTTCGCCAGGAACGTTGGTCCGCTCCGGAAAACGTTCGTCCAGATCCCGTCCAACCATGCGGGTGATGATCAGATCGGTAGTCAGATCAGCAGCATCCCAGGTACCGACAACAAACCCGTCACGCATAATGGTGACTTCGTCCGAAATCGTGAGGATTTCCTCCATTTTGTGTGAGATGTAGATAATCGATACGCCTCGGCTGCGAAGCTCGTTAATGATAGCGAACAGCTGCTCTACTTCCTTGCCTGTCAGAGATGAGGTCGGCTCATCCATAACAATGACTTTGGATTGAAAAGAGACCGCTTTGGCGATTTCCATGGATTGTATTTTGGATACGGATAATGTTCCTGCCTGTGCCTTCGGGTCGATATCCAGATTCAGGTCTTTAAACAAGGCCAAGGTATCGGCATACATCTTCTTCTCGTCGACCAGTAACCCTCTCATCGGGAAACGTCCCAGCCATATATTCTCCATCACGGGACGATGAGGCACCGGATTCAGCTCCTGATGGATCATGGATATGCCTTGCTGCAGTGCTGCTTTGGAATTCGGAATGTCGACCTCTTTTCCATCGATTCGAATCGTGCCTTCATCCGGTCGGTACATGCCGAACAAACATTTCATCAGTGTCGATTTGCCCGCCCCATTCTCTCCCATCAGGGCGTGGACCGATCCGGGCTTCACCTTCAGGGTAACCTGACTAAGTGCCTGCACACCTGGAAACCCCTTCGAAATTCCGTCCATCTCCAGCAGATAAGGTGATGCCATTTGGGTTCCTCCCTTCCATATGCCCAGAAAAAAAGGACGCCACCGGTAAGACGGACGTCCCTCTCTGCTGCTGTTATTGGGCGTCGGCAATGTTGTCTTTCGTAATTTTCTTGTAGGCAATCCAGACATATTTGCCATCCGTAATGTCATACCCCGTATTTTCCTTCGTCGGCGTCTCGCCCTTGGCGAGTGCCGCAGCCAAAGCCACTGTTGCTGCGCCCTGGTTCTTCGCATCATTTAATACGGTGCCCAGCATCGTGCCATCCTGAAGCGCCTGAATGGCAGGAGCCGTTGCATCCACACCAACGACAGGCATCGCCTTGCCGTCCTTGAAGTATCCTGCTGCCTTCAATGCTTCGATGGCACCGAGTGCCATGTCATCGTTGTTGGCAAGTACAGCTTCAATCTTGTCGCCGTGGGAAGCGAGGAATGCCTGCATTTTCTCCTGGCCTTTGACCCGATCCCACATCGCCGTGTCTTCCGCCAGCGCCTCTACTTCAATACCTGCATCCTGGATCGCCTGTACGGAATATTTGGTCCGCAGCTCTGCATCCTGGTGCCCCGGCTCCCCTTTCAGCATGACGTACTGCAGTTTGCCGTCCCCGTTTTTGTCCGCTTCGGGATGTGCTTTCCAGTAATCTACAATCAGCTGGCCGGAGATCGTACCCGACTCTTCCGCCTTGGCACCGACGTAGTACACCTTATCCCATTTATTCATGTCTTCGGCAACCGGCTCACGGTTAAGGAAAACAACAGGAATGCTCGCAGCCTTGGCCTTGTCGATGATTACACCCGCTGCAGTACGGTCTACCGGATTTACGGCCATGGCACTGTATTTCTTGGATACGAAGAGATCCACTTTCTCATTCTGGGTCGGCTGTGCGTTCTGGCTATCCACGATATCGAGTGTGGCTTTGCCCTCTGCTGCTGCCGTCATCGCATTCCGTACGCCCGTCATGAACGTATCATCGAATTTGTAGATCGCAACACCAATTTTCGGCGTCTCCGTTCCGCCTGCTGCCTGCTCTCCTGTGTCAGTTCCTGTACTTCCACCCGCACTGTCTCCGCCGCTGCTGCACCCAGCCGCAGCAACCATGAAAGCGGTTAGCAGCAGTGTCATCCACGTTTTCTTCATATCCTAATGACCTCCCCCAAGTTCATTCGGCTTCACCGATGTCTTTATTATGAAAGGGTTTACAGCATTTTCGAATACAATATCTTCATCTGTTTTATCGAAATCTTCCTCTCTTCGGTTCATGTCTTCTATCTTCATTGAACAAACGGAAACAGCAGCTTCTGGTTATCCATCCAGAACATATTGTCCGTACTGACCAGCTTCGTTTCCAGCGTCACTCTGGCTTGCACCTGCTGATTATTCAGCCGTGCCACGGCCTGATTCAAACCAAGGTACCCTGCGCTGAAGCCATTTTGCACAATAAGATACTGGAATACCCCTTCCTGCAGCTGCTCCAGCTGCTGCTGCTCACTCCCGAAGCCTACAATGTTGACCTGATGCTCCAACTTGCGGCGATGCAGTTCATCCGCCGCTCCCAGAGACGCAGGCTCCTGCAAGGCAATGAAGCCGTCTACCTGCTGCTCGTCCAGGAGCTGCTTTGCTGCCTGCCAGCAGACTTCGCGGGTGCTGCATACGGACTTGGGTTCAACCTGGATACCCGGATACTGTACCAGCGCTTCCATGACCCCCTGCTCCCGGTGGATTAGCCCTGGATTCACAGGATCGGGCCCCAGCAAGGCTACACTGCCTCTGCCTCCCAGAAGCTCGGCCATCGCTTCACCTGCCTGCCGCCCAGCCTCCACATTATCCATGGAAATGACACTTGTAATGCCTTCTACAGGGAACTCATCGTTGAGAACAACCACCGGAACACTCATGCCGCTCTTATTCATCGTTTCGGCCTTCTGAATAATATCGCCAAGTACCTTCTCACTCAGTGGATCAACAAGCAGAGCGAAAGCGCCCTGTTCCAATGCCTGCGTCACTGCTCGGATCTGTGCCTGTTCGCGCTGACTGTAAGCCGAGTCATCCCGCCCGGACAACTCCTGCGGATCTCTGGCTCGGTGGATCGTCGAATCAGGATTGGATGGTGCATACGTTGCTGCCTCGGATGGAAATGCCTCCACCGTCAGCAGTTCAGCCCCATGTTCCTTGGCTGCTGCTTCTGCCCCAAGCCTTATCGCTTCAGCAAGTTCACCTGTCCCAGCAGGGGTAATCAGAGCGACACGAGGTGGCGGCAGCACAGAATCAGCATTGGAAATGCCACATGCCGTACTCAGAAATAAACAGCAGCCTGCCGCAGCGATCCCCATCCATCTACGTACACGAAGGAGGGGCTGACTGAACTTCTTGATGGAGTCTGGACGAAAGATCCTCCGGATGATTGCTTTATCTTCATTACCTTTTATCATAAAAATCGCCATCCTCCCGTTCATATTGAACCGGTATCCGAATCCAGACCGTCGTTCCTTCCTCCAGCTCACTCTCAAATTCAAGACCGCACCCTTCCCCGTAATAGAGCTGAATCCGGTCATGCACATTGCGCACGGCTACCCCTGATCCAGCACCACTCTTCACGATGGGACTGCCCTGAAGCAGTCCTGCCACCTGCTCCTCCGTCATGCCGACACCATTATCTGATATGCGGAATACCAGCTGGCCGCTCTCCCGATAGACGCGGATCTCAATGCAGCCTTCATCCGTGTGATACTCAATCCCATGCACGATGGCATTTTCAATTAACGGCTGAAGGACCAGCTTCAGTGTCAGACAGTCCAATGTATCCTCATCCGCATCCAGGCTGAACCGGAATTTGCGTTTGAACCGCATCTGCTGAATGGTCAGGTAATGGTGCGCATGCTCCAGCTCTTCACGGACGGTAATAATGGTTTTCCCTTGGCTGAGACTTATGCGAAATAGGCGTGAAAGCGATGTGATCATGGTGATTACTTCTTCATTACGACTCATGCCCACCATACGTACGACAGAATTCAATGTATTGTAGAGAAAATGAGGATTAATCTGGGCCTGCAATGCTTCCAGCTCGAGACGCCGTTTCTGTTCCTGCTCATGGATGATCTCATTCATCAGGGTACGAATCTTGTACACCATCAGGTTAAACCGACGGGATAGCCGCTCCACTTCAAGCGGTCCCTGAACGGGCAGCTCAACATTGAAGTCCCCTCTCTCCACGGCTTTCATCTTCCGCTCCATCCGCCGAATCGGACGTGTCAGACTGGAAGAGAGCAGCATGGACACGAGAATGACCAGTATTAACACAACCAGCAGTACCCGGACAAGATAGCCATTGACCTCCTGCCGGGTTGTCATGATTTCATCCAGGTAGGCCACACCGACAATTTTCCATCCAATATTGGCTACAGACTTCACGGTATTCAGTCTTTTCTGTCCATCCGCTTCATCTTCATAACTGCCTGTAGCCACCAAGGCCTGTTCGATATTTTCGCTTTTGAGTCCCATATACATCAGCTGCTGCTGAGGATGATAAACAATGTTGCCTGCGCTCTCGTCGATGATGTAGACATAACCCCGCTGCCCCAGACTGACCCTGCGACTCAGTTCATCCATCTGTTTGAAATTGATATCCACCAGCAGAATGACCTGTCGATCCTGACCATTTTGCCGTACAGTAATGCCTTTGCTCATCGATACGACCCACTTATAGGGGCCTGAGTACATGTTCTGAATATGAGGCAGTGAAAAGCTAAGGTGGTCCGGCACTCGGAGCGCAGATTGAAACCACCCTTGCTGTGTCACATGGGCGCTTGATTTCAACTCGGCGGAAGGTCTGTTCTTGAGCAGTTCGCCCTTGGAGTCGAGCAGTGTAATGGAGATAATGTCCTCCCTGCTGCTAAGCAGTGTATCCAGCTGTTTGTCCACCTGTTCCCCTTCCCAGGTTCCGTCCCGCAGCATATGCTCCTCGATGGCTCTGTAGAGATGCGACATGCTCCGGACATAGTCCTCCAAATTGTAGCTGACCTGATCGACAATCTGCCTCGTTGTCAGTTCGGCGCTTCGTTCGGCAGCCTGGGTGAATTTGTCATGCAGAAGCAGGGCCATGATGGTGAGCACAAGTACAATGAAGATGGAAAAGGACCACGTGATAATAGACCGAATACTGCTGACCTTCGAGGATCGAAGACGGAAACGCAGCCGGAGCCATAACTGTCCCATCCATCCGGCTATCGTTCTCATCGTTCTGCACCTTCACCCGTTATCATCCCGGACTGCTTGCGATATTCTTTGGGCGAGACGCCGATATGTTTCTTGAAGCAAAAGCTGAAATAATTCGGTTCGGCGAAGCCTACCCGTTCCGCAATCTCAAACGACTTCAGCTCCGTAGAGCGAAGCAGTTCCTTGGCCGCCTCCATACGGATCTGCATCAAATATTGCAGGAAGGTAAGCTGTACTTCTTTTTTGAAAATGCCACAAAAATAACCTGAACTGATATGCAGATATCCGCATACCTTCTGTATGGACAGATCGGGATCGGCATAATGTTCCTTCGTAAACCGCAGCGCCTGCTCCACAATATCCTTGTATACATGCTGGCGCCCGCTGGCAATCCGGTGCTGTACGAGCACGCAGACTTCCCTCACTTTGTCTTGTGCCTCAGACAGTCCCGGCAATCGGAACATATCCGCATACAATTGGAAACCGGAACCGAAGATATCCTCCATATCCTCACCAGATGCCTGCGCTGCCTTCCATACCGTCGTCAACACTTCAATCAGGTACAGCTGGATGTCCCCTCGACCATGCTCCACCGTAATTTCCCGGAAAATGATATCCAGTGCATCTTCAAGCTCTGTTCTGGTTCCTGCCTTGAGCGTACGGGTCAGCGTCTGCTGCTTTAGCTCGTCAAAACGCAGCTTGCCTGCAGTCTGCCGCTCCACGTCTGCAATATAGATAAGCGAATCCGTCCCCGGTACCAGTCTGTAGTCGAGCGCCAATAATGCATCCTCATAGGCATGTTTCACATCCGAGAGGGTATCGACCATGGACCCAGATCCCACCGTGGCCGGGATACGCAAGTAGTGATTAATGCTGCGGATGACATTTTCAAGGGCATACTGCTGACGTTTCTCCCCTTCACCCTGACCCCAGCGATCAATAAAAAGCAGAACAATGGCTTCCTGGTGCATAAAAGCATGTCCCGCCCCGTGTTCCTTCCATACTTCTTCGGCAATGTTAAGCGCAGCGAACTGCTTCAGTTCCGCATCCTCGGAGTGACGCAGTGATCCCCCGGAACCGTGGTTACCCTGTTTCTCCGATACGTTGTCTGCCCTGACCGATTCCTGAGTATTCACTCCAACTTGATTGCCATTCTTCTTCCCGTCACCCTCCATGTGCAGCGTCAGAACGGATACCCCATACCGTTCACCGTATAGGTCCAGACCGCACTGTTTGGCTTTGTCATGAATGTACGCCGGCGATTTCTGCCGATGCAGCAGTGTAGCCATCAGATCGGCCTGCACCAGCGGCAAGCTTGTATAATAATGATCCCGCAGCTGCCGGACATCTTCACGTTCTGCTACTTCAGATGCCATCTGCGCTCGCAGACGTGTAAGCAGTTCGGTCAGATGCCCGGCTGAGAACGGCTTCAGCAAATATTCATCCACACTCAGTGAGACGGCCTGCCTGGCATAATCGAATTCATCATACCCTGTCAAAATGACAACCTTCACGAGCGGGTTGCGTTCCCGCAGCCTTCGCGCAAGTTCCAGTCCATCCATAAACGGCATGCTGATGTCGGTTACTACAATATCGGGCTCAACCCTCTCGGCCATCTCCAACGCTTCACGGCCATTCTCTGCCAAACCAACGATTCGCAGGTCCAGGGCCTCCCAATCCACCTCTATGACTAATCCTTCGCGTACGTCTTCTTCATCATCCACCAGCAATACCCGGTACACGTCCGAATTCCTCCCCAGCTCTTTGGAATAATGCAAGATGCCTCATGTATATGTCGTTTCGATCCAAGGTTGCCATCATACTATACAATATTATTTCATTTGTGTAACCGCTTACTTTTTAAAGGGGCAAGGATTAAATTTATATCACACTCTTCTTGAAAAGATGGTAAATTATAGTTAAGACGGTCCGAGAAATTGCGAGAAAGGAACATGTTATTTCAAATGAACAGATTACAAGCCGGATTGTTAACCACAGGGATCGGCACCGTATTGCTTTGTAGCGGAGCCATCACCGAAACCATTCGATCTGATCAGCTTCATTCGCCTACGGAAACATTGATGTGGGAAGATTATTCTCAGGATCTAAGGAATAAATTAACACGTTCGTGGAGCGGGGGATTAGAGGCAATCCATAAGGTTATGGGTCAGGATAATGATAAGGAAAACCTAAGCAAGTGGAAGCTATATTATGATTGGGAGCATGCCAAACACCAGATTCCCCGCAAAGAGCACTCCTCTTTCATTCAGGTCTATTACGGGGATGCCCGAAGATCCTTGCTTGAAAATGGAGATTTCATGCCTGCGCTGCTTCTGGATCCTGATCATTCTAAAGCCATTCAGTTCTGGGAAAAGCATGATGGAACGTATGCAATCATAACAATGGAGAAGCGTTTAGATGAGGATGGAACGCGCAAATGGCTTGAAAGTGGTGCACAGATCATCAATAAGCCCTGATCCGCTCAACAGCAGATCAGGGCTATCATTCGTATGAAGTCTAAGATCAACGCAATACTAATTACGGTTGCATAGAACTCTTTATATCTTTTTATCTAATCCAAATGGTGAGATTCCTTCTCCTGCTCTACGGGATTGGCATTTAACTCTTTTACATATATCATCGTTCGGTCTGGATTCGTATGTCCCATCATTTCAGCCAGACGATGCAGTGGAACACGCTCAGCCATGGCATAGCCAAACCGATGACGCAGATCATGTGAACTTAATCCTTCCAATCCGGCTGCGGTCATTACTTTTTTAATCAAATGGCGAAGCGCCCTCTCGGTCAAACGATCATTAGTCTTCTCCGAAGGGAACAGGTAAGGGCTACCTGGACTCAGACCTTCCATATACTTTCTCAACATCGTAACACACACCGTATTCAACGGAATTCTCCGTTGTCCGTTTCGTTTATCGGCCCGCACCGTAAGCTGCCCGCTTCGCTTGCCCAGTTCAATATCGACTGGCTCCAGATTGCATATCTCCATCGTCCGCAGCCCCGTATGAAACATCAAGATCAAGATGGTCTGATCACGCAGGGAATTCCCCTGTTCGATCGCAGAGAGAAAAGCTTGTTCTTCTCCTGGTGTCATGCGGCGAGGACTCACCTTGTCTTCCGGAATGAACTTTAAAGTTTTGGAAGGATCAACGCTAATTTTGGACTCTGCTGCAGCCCATTTGAATAAGCGCTTCAGTGTAATCAGTCTGCGGTTAATCGTAGCTGGCTTCAGCTGCAAAACGTTGTGTGAATAATCACGGTAGCTCATTAACGTGGATGTATCCATGTTTTCAATACTGATATCCTTTTCTCCAAATGCTGTACTTCCTTTGCACCATTCAGGAAAATGCTTCAGATCACTCGCATATTCCTTTAATGTTTTGGGAGTTAATTTAGCCTGAATGGTAAGCATATGTATGAATTCCTGAACAACCATTTCCCCATGTACCGACATACCAGATACCTTATCCATTAGAAAAAACCTCCAAATCTTGACTTATATTAGCGGACATGGTATTATCATATTAATCGATACATTAGCGGACATCAAGTCTGTGGTTTGAATATACCTGATCAGTGTTAATTTCTTATTAACCCTAATCAAAATGGTCGTTTAAAAACTTATTTTCTGGAGGAATTACATGCAAACAGGTACAGTGAAATGGTTCAACGCGGACAAAGGTTTCGGTTTTATCGAAATTGAAGAAGGAAATGACGTTTTTGTTCATTTCAGCGCTATCCAAAGTGACGGGTTCAAAACATTGGATGAAGGACAACGCGTTCAATTCGAAGTAACCCAAGGTAACCGTGGACCACAAGCTGAGAACGTTACAGTCATCTAATATATTCAAGCTGCCTTAACAGGCAGCTTTTTATTTTTATTCGATTCCTGTCCTATCAGATCTTTCGACCAACCGAATACTCCATCAAACCAAAGTGAGGGATTACACATGGATAAGGAACAATTGATTGCAGAAGTAGCCAAGTCTGGCGGATTCTCCAAAAAGAACGCTGAAAAGGCTGTCACCGTCGTACTTGATTCGATTTTGGAAGCTTTAAAGGAAGGTCAAGAAGTTCAGCTTGTCGGGTTTGGAAAATTCGAAGTGCGTGAGCGTGAGGCACGTATGGGCAAAAGCCGAAGAACCGGCAAGGAAATTCAGCTTCCGGCAGGGAAAGTCCCTGTATTCACGGCAGGATTGATGATGAAAGAAGCTTTGAATTAAGGCAGCACACCACAGTATCGGAAAGAAGGTTTTTATTCAAACGAACAACAATAATTATAATGCACATGCAACATTTTCTACGGTTGATGACATTCTTAACTATTATTCCGACAAGAAGACCAACCAGGATAACGCAAAGGATCACACCCATTCAACAGCCCCTTCAGCAGAGTCTGAACACACTTCATCATCACCCACTCGCTAACAGACCCTTTCATATTGGACAACAAAAAGCCCTGCTCCGCTTATAAACGGTCCAGGGCTTGATTTATGTTTACTCCAATACCCAGGGGGAGTGTATCTTGGGGACATCATTAATCAACTGCCTTGTATAGGGATGCTCCGCTTGGTGAATGACTTCCTCCGCTTTTCCTGTCTCCACCATCCGCCCGTTTTCCATAATGCAGATCGTGTCGCTCACATAATAAGCGAGACCCACGTCATGGGTGATAAACACAATGGTCATCCGGTTCTCATCACGCAGCTTGAGCAGCATATCCAAAATGGTGGAGCGCGAACAGGCATCTACCATGGAAGTGGGCTCATCGGCGATCAGCACTTTCGGGTGCAGCATGAAAATTCTTGCAATCATTAACCGCTGCATCTGTCCACCGGACAGCTCAAACGGATATTTGTTGTACAACTCCTCAAACTTCAGATTCACGAAGGAACAAGCTTCCTTCATTTTGATGTACGCCTCATCCTGGCTGAGCTTCAACCCTTGCAATTTAATGCAATCCACGAGCAGCTTCTCTACCCGGTGAAAAACATTGAACGAGGAAAACGGATCCTGGAAAATGGCCTGGATATCCTTCCAATAGGCTTTGCGTTCACGATATCGTCCAAGCTGCCTCGGTTTTCCGTTATATTCGATGGCGCCACTCGTTTCCTTAAGCAGGCCCATAATCATCTTCGCAAGTGTGGTCTTGCCACTGCCGCTCTCTCCAACAATCGAAATAATCTCGCCTTCGTGAAAATCGAAGCTGACATGGTCTACTGCCGCCTTTTTACGGTTGCCTGTACCGTATACCTTCGTCAAATGACGGCCGCTGATCAGCACCTTTCCCATCGCCATGCGGGTTCACTCCTTCCGGGAGTCATGAATCAAGCTGCTCCTCTTTCCTGATCTGCTCCAGGATCTCCGGTGTCAGCAGGCAGCGATAGATCCGTTCTTGCACTTGGATATTCTCAATCTTGCCCTGACGACATTCATCTGTAACCAGCGTGCAGCGCTCAGCGAATCTACAGCCTTCAGGCACATGCTTCAGATTCGGCGGAGCGCCAGGTATCGCTGCAAGCTTATGTTCCTTCATCCCCTCTTCCGGTACAATGATGGACCCCATCAGTTTACGGGTATAGGGGTGCAGTGGATTGAAGATCATCTGGTCCGCCGTTCCCCGTTCCACAATTTCGCCGGCATACATGACCATAATCTCATCCGTGACGTGATACAGAAGCGGCAGCTCATGGGTGATAAACACCAGGGACTTGATCACTTCGCGTTTCAGCAAATCCTTCAGTAGACGGATGACCGCCTTCTGTGAAGTCACATCCAGAGCGGATGTCGGTTCATCCGCAATGAGCACTTTTGGATTCAAAATGGTTGAGATGGCAATGACCGTTCTCTGCTTCATGCCACCGGACAATTCATTTGGATACATATCCAGCACATCCGGGGACAGATTCAGCGATTGGAAACGCTCGGCTGCCATCCTCCGCACTTCCTGACGCTTCATCTCCGGACGATGCTCTTTCATAATATCCTCGATGAAACGGATAATGCGCAGCGTTGGATTAAGTGCATTCATCGCAGCCTGCGGAATATAGGCAATTTCCTTTCCGAGAATGCGGGAGCGCAGCTGCTCCTTGTTCAGCTGCATAATGTCCGTGCCATTGATCCGGATCGAACCACTGCCATAATGCAGGGGCGGGAAATAAAAGCCCATCAGGCTGAGTGCCAGTGTTGACTTGCCGCAGCCGGACTCCCCCGCAATGCCCAGCGTCTGCCCTTCTTTCAATCCAAACTCTACCCCGTCAACCGCATAAACATTCTCTTTAAGCCGGGTACGGTAATAAGTTTTGAGGCCGCTGACCTGAAGTATAGGTTGGTCCATGGTCTTAGCTCCTTATTTTCGGATTAAAGATTTCGTCCATGCCCGTATTCATCAGATAGAGCGAGAACGTAATGACGGCAATGGCCATTGCCGCAGGAATGAATGCCCACCATGCTCCTGCTACCGGAGCTTCAAATACCAGTGCCCAGTTCATCAGAATGCCGAGTGATATCGTGTTATACGGACCGAGCCCCAGCATCGAAATGGAGGCTTCGGACAGAATGCCCGAGGCGGTCTGGAGCACAAAGGCCATGACAACATAAGACGCAATATACGGCAGAATCTCATGGATAATAATACGCGGAGTGCTATGTCCTGAAATTTTCGCAATATGCACATGATCCCGGCTCCGCAGGGATGTTGTCTGTGCACGTACCGCCCTGGCTGTCCAGGGCCAGCTCGTGATGCCAATAATAATGGCCGTTACGAGCGAACTGCGGGAATCGATACTGACCGAGATGAGAATCAAAATGATAAAAGAAGGAATCACGATGAAAATATTCGTAACTGCTGTCAGGAAATTGTCCAGCATGCCCCCGATATATCCGGATACCAAGCCCATAATCAGACCTATGACTGTTGCAAAAACGCCCGCGATCAGCCCCACCCGTATGGATGTCTGGATGCCATACATCAATTCCAGAAAGATATCGCGCCCAAAGTTGTCTGATCCCAGCAGCAATCCATCCCCCGGAGGCTGGAACGCCATCGCAATCATTTCCAGCGGATCACTGCGATTGATGAGCGGATAGATGGTAACAAGCAGCAGCATGCCTACAAAAGTCACCGCACCGATCATAAACTTGGGCGACTTCAGCAAAATAGAGATCGAATGCTTCATGTCATTGTTCCTCCATTTGAGCAGCCTTGATGCGCGGATCAATGAAGCCATAGATTACATCAATCGTGAAATTGGCCAGCAGCACGGCAACGGCAATCAGCAGTGTACATCCTGAAATGAGCGGATAATCGAGCTGACGTATGGCGGTGAACAGCCAGGTGCCAATGCCCGGATAACTGAACACAATTTCACAGATCAGGGATCCACCAACCATGGTGCCAATGGAGAGCGCCAGTCCCGTGATCTGCGGCAGCATGGCATTGCGGAACACATAGCGGGCAATGCGGCCGTCCCGGATACCAAGGAGTTTGCTGTACAGCACATAGTCCGAATTCAGCTCGTAGATCGACATCTCCCGCATGCCTATCGCCTGACCGCCAATGGTTACGAGCACAATGGACAGGAACGGCAAGGTATGGTGGCGTATGACCGACATGATAAAGTCGAAGCTTAGCTGAGGTACCATCTGGAAGTCGTATCCACCGGACAGCGGAAACCATTTCAGTGTTAAAGCAAAGACATACAGCATAATAATAGCCAGAGTGAAAAAAGGAATGGAATTAATAAACAGCGCTACAGGAAACAGCACTTTATCAAAAACACCTTTCCGGTACGCCGCGATGGCACCGAGCAAATTGCCGATCAACCAGCCCACCAGGATAGCTGGGAGCTGAAGCCCCACCGTCCAAGGGACGGCGGAGGCCAGAATGTCCGTTACAGGCTTCGGATACAATCCGAAGGACGTGCCGAGATTGCCTGTGAAGAGATTTTTCAGGTAAATGCCAAACTGGGTCCACAGGGGCTGATCGATACCAAATTCAACGGTAAATGTCTCATACACCCGCTTGATGGAGTCCGAATCAGTCATGCCTGCGGTCATTTTGGAAGCGATCATGCTCACCGGGTTGCCTTCAATCAGTCTTGGCAGAATAAAATTCAATCCGACGGCAATGATCAGGGTCAGGCCATACCAGAACACTTTTTTCGCTACATATCTGGCGTAGGCATTCATTGGATCCAGCACCCCCCGAATTTTACGGATAAGGCCATATTTGTACTAAGGTGAGAACGCTCTTGTATCTCCTAATTATGAATTTGGTAAAGTGCCTTGATACCTGCGCCATCCATGGAAATCTGCGGTGGAATATTGGTACCGTCCCCTTCGGAAGGGAAGCCTTTCCAGACGGACTCATTTACGGTATCAAAAACCCACGGTCTATACATCAGAGGAATGGACGGGATGTCTTTCAGCCAGATCGTATTAAGCTCTGTGTACAGTGCTTTCAGTTTTGCCTCATCGGATACGGAAGGAATCTCTTCAATGATTGCGTCTGCACGGTCATTCTGGTAACGGCCCCAGTTCCAGAATGCCATCTCCCCGAGTGGTGCGACGCCTTTTGAATACATGATGGTCATGGCACGGTTCCACGGCTGGCTCGGACTCACACCGCCCGCAGGCGTGTTCATGATAATATCGAATTTGCCAGTCTGCAGATCATTGGTCCATACCGGGGATTCCGGGAATTTGGTTCGAATTTCAATACCGATTGCTTTGGCGCTCTGTGCAACAATCTCCAGCGCCGCATTCCAGTCAGACCAGCCGTATGGACACTCAATTTCAAACGGTCCGAGACGGGTACCATTCAGTACACGAATGCCATCTTTGCCTTTGGCAGCCCCAATCGAATCAAGCAGCGCATTGGCCCCTTCCACATCGGTGGTCCACTGCAGAGACTTGATTGCATTCTGATCAATATACTTGGACTCGGCATCCGAGTTCAAGGTCAGCGAAGGCTGCATCGGTGCAGAATAACCGCTCATTGCCAGTTCGGAGATCTTGTCATAGTTGATGCTCATGGCAATGGCCCGGCGGACATCTGCGTTATCCAGTCCGGCTTTGGAGAGATTGAAGAATATGCTCGGCATGGAACCAGGGAGATAGTAAGGAGCATCTTTCAAATAGGTTTTGACCGGAGCGCCGCCTTCCCACATTTTCCACACCTGCGGGATAAACTGTTGGGAGACGTCCACTTGCCCACTCTTGAACGCCAGATCACCTGCCGCATTATCCTTATAGATCACATGGGTGATATACTTCGGTGCTGGCAGCTTGCCGAACAGCTTTTGTCCCCAGTAGTTATCGTCGCGAATAATGGTAATTTTCTGATCATTGTAGAAGTGCAGCTTGTAAGCTCCGGTGCCCACCGGGTTATCGTTGATTTCTTTGCGGATCGCTGTCAGATCATTATTATTTTTCTTCTCGATCTCTTCCCAGATATGCTTCGGCAGCATCGGGATTAATTCAATGCTATCCAGTACGGTCAGTTTGTTGGGATTATCAGGGTTCAGCTTGATTTCCACGGACTGGGTTCCATCAGCTTTCACTTCCTGAATATAGGTCCAGAAACTGCTCCAGTTAATGTCGTATTTCTTGCCCAGTTCATAGGTGTACACCACATCATCTGCGGTAAAAGGCTTCCCGTCACTCCACTTGGCATCCGCGTTCAGCTCGATCCGCAGCGTCGTGTCATCCGTCCATTCGTATGACTTGCCGAGCAGCGGCTCAAGTGCTCCATCCAGCTGGTTCACCATAAATAAGGTCTCATACAGGAGCTCCCTGGAGTTTCCGTAATTCACAGGGAAGGCGGGATTGCCGCTGAGCAGATTGAAATTGGTGGGGGGGCCCCACTGCAATCCATTGACATACAGCGTCTCGTTGCGCGGAGTCTCCTTATTGGTTTGTGGGGCCGGTTCATTTTGGGTCGTTGCAGCTGGTGGATCTACCGTTCCTTGCGGTTCACTTACCGACGGTGGCTGAACACTTTGGCATCCGGCCAATAGAGCAGCCGACAATAACAGGGCGATGAGCGGTTTTGCAGCACTCTTGACTCGCATCCTGAACCCCTCCGTGAATTCATATTGGTATTTGGAAGCGCTTACTTAACGATATTCTATGAGATATATCACATGAAACATTCCATCTCTTTCCTCAATGTCGAGACATTATTTTTTTGCGGCTAGGCCAAAGGGTGTAGGCATATGGTGTCCAAATAAAAACAGCCGGCTCCGTCAGGAACCAGCTGTTGCCTTGTTTTTTTGAAAACCAATCCTATCTGCTATTTAAAAGTTCCTTCAATGTCTTCAGGTCATATGTGGAAACCAATTGTTCCAAATGGGTATCCAGCCACTCTTCATCCTGATCCCACCATTTCAGTTCCAGCAGCAGCTCAATCGTTTCGTCGTCAAAGCGCTTTTTGATCGGATTGGCTGGGTTGCCACCCACAATGACATACGGCTCGATGTTCCGTGTTACCGTCGAATTGGACGCAACGATGGCTCCGTCGCCGATCGTGACGCCTGGCATAATCGTTACATTTTGCCCAAGCCATACGTCGTTACCCAGTACGGTATCGCCCTTAAATGGCAGCTGATCCAGAGTGGGCGTCACTCTCTCCCATCCTCCACCGAAAATATTGAAAGGATAGGTCGTCATGCCCTCCATCCGGTGGTTTGCACCATTCATAATGAAGGTCACACCTTCTGCAATCGCACAAAACTTGCCGATCACCAGGCGATCCCCAAGAAAATCATAATGATGCAGAATTCGGTCATAGAAATGTTCAGGCGGATTACTATTGTCGCTATAGTAGGTATAGTCACCGATGTCCACATTGGGGCGAGGCGGCAAATTTTGAATATAACAAACGGTGCGAATATTCTCGTTGGGGAAAAGTTTTGATTTATCGGGAGCCATACTTATTCCTCCTTTTTCCACCATTGTAACAGATATTAGATCTTAAACGGGCTGAGCGATGCCTGAAGCTCCGAGGAAACATCGGACAGCACCGCTGCGGACGCCTTAATCTGTTCCACCGACTTGAGCTGTTCATGAACCGAAGCGGCAGCCTGCTGCGAATTGGCACTGGCCGTCTGCGCATGGCGTGCAATCTCGTGCACGGAAGCAACGATCTGTTCTACGCCGGCGGACATCTCCTCACTCGTCGCTGCCATGTCCTCAATTTCCGTTGCGATCCTTAAGTTTGTGTCCCGGATCAGGCTGAAGTTTTGTTCCGTTACACGGGTCAAGCGCATCCCTTCCTGCACCTCATCCTTCACTCGAGACATGGCTGTTAGTGACAGCAGCATGTCCTGCTCCATGGCTTTGACCAGTTCCTCAATGCGGCTCGAAGAGTCCCCGGCCTGTTCAGCCAATTTGCGAACCTCGGTAGATACAACGGCAAAGCCTCTGCCATGCTCCCCTGCTCTGGCAGCTTCAATGGATGCATTAAGAGCGAGAAGATTGGTTTGATTCGCAATCTCATGAATGGTGGTAACCATCTGGCTTATCTGGGCAGACTTCTCTTCCAGCGTACGAATGACTTCATCCGTTGTTGTAACGGATGATTCGATCGTCGACATTTGCTGAACCGTCAGCTGCACTGCTTCCCCTCCGGTTTCCGCTTGCTTCCGGGAGTACAGGGCAGATTCCGAGATGCTGGAGGCCTTGTCTGCCATCCGCTGCACTCCAATGGCCACCTCTTCCATGGCCTGCAGGTTCTCTTCGGTACTAATGGTCTGGCTCTCTGCCCCTCTCGCGACTTGTTCTACCGACGAAGCAATCTGTTCGGATTCTTGTGCTGTGCGTTCCGCAATGGTCAAGAGTATTCCGGTCGAATGCTTAGCTTTCTCCCCCGCTTGAAGACCGCCCTGAATAATCAGTTGCAGGCTGCTTCTCATCTCGTTGTATCCGGCACCCAGCATGCCAATCTCGTCCTGGACGTGATCGATGACCGGCTCAGTGAAGTCGCCCGTGCCTGCACGCTTGATGGCCATAGACACCCGTTCGATCCTTAATTTCACTCTGCGGACATACAGAATAATGGCTGTAATTGCTACCCCCATCGCGAGCAAAAATACGATCAGAAATGTCTTCAAAAATGAAGAAATAATGACATCAATCAGCGATTGAGATGCCCCTACATAGAGAATCCCGATGATTTCCCCGGTTGCATCCTTGATCGGTTGATATGCCGTCTGTACCTTCTGTCCAACGACAACGGCCTCACCGTAGAATTTCTCTCCCTGCTGCAACACAGCCTGGGCGACCTGTTCCGATACTTTCGTCCCGACAGCACGCTCTCCATCCATCATCACATTGGTGGCCACGCGCTCTTCCCCGCGAAAAATGGTAACGGTATCTCCCGATGCCTCCCCAATTTCATCCACAAGTTCGAAGTTGCCCTCCATTGCGGTTTCACCTTTGTAAAGCTCACCAGCCTTGATGGCCCAGTCGCCGGGATGTTTGTATGTAATAATTCGATCCGCCATCTCCAAATCCCGCTTCGCCTTTTCCGTTGCAAATGACGTAATTCCCTGTCTCATTTCCAGAATTACACTTACCGCCACGGCTGAGGAGAATACGATAAATATGCTGATAACGATCAAACTGATTTTGGTACCTATGCTCATGCTTCGCATGTGTTGAGCCACCCATTTCCCTTTGTAATTAGGTGATACCGAAGCGAATTTCGAATCGATTTCGATAATCACATATAGAGTTATCGGTAGGTACATTCACATTATTTATAAGTTTTCAGTGATATTTATCACAATTATTCAATGAAAAAACCAAAACATTTCCGTGTTTTCCGTAATCATGTGCGAATGTCCTTCCGGTTGGAAATTCTGATGTCATGAATAGATCAAATTAATATGTCTGGATTCATATATTCATACTCACTAGAAGAATACAAGGACGGTTTTAATATAGGGATTACTGAACATAACACATGGAAAAAAGGAACAAAAAAGAGACCCGATGTGCGCATCGAGTCCCTTTTTCCATTCTAGATTATTGGGATGTAAGACTTACTTGTGCTGCCGTTTGGTCCCAATCGACAGTTAGTCCCAATCCTTCAGAGATAAAGCGTACAGGCACCAGTGTACGGTTGTTTAGGACAATGGCTGGTGCATCGATATCAAGCGTCTCCCCATTAACCGTTGCCGTGCTGCTTCCAATCCGGAGTACAAGTGTCTGGTCGTTCAGAACAGCAGTTACCGTCTTCGCCGTTTTGTCCCAAGTCACTTCTGCACCCAGCGCTTCAAGAATGGCATTAACAGGTACCATTACCCGGCCACTCTGCTCCAGCGGATCCTGATCCGGGAACGAAATCGCTTGGCCATCCAAAGTAACGGAAATGGTTGGGTCTGTTGTTCCCGTTTCAGAAGAAGTTTCCGAGCCTGCATCTTCCGTAGTCTCAGGCAGCGGTGTCACTTCGCGTCCGAGCTGCTCTTGCAAGTTCGCAAGTCGGTTCAGGGCAAACGTCGTCAGCGATCCTGCTGCCATGGAGCCCATGCCTCTGCCACCGCCGAAGTTACCGCCGGGACGTGTCTGTGTATTTCCTGTCCCCCCTGCTGCATCTGTTGGTTCTGTTCCGCTGGTGCCATCCGGCTGCGAAGGTGATGTCGTTCCATCTGGAGGTGTCATTCCTTCAAAACCTTCCGGAGGTGTCATTCCCTCCATGCCCTCTGGCGGAGTCATGCCTTCGAATCCTTCCGGTGGTGTTCCACCCATACTGCCTGCTGCATCTGAGTTAGCAGAGTAAGCGATATTGGATTCGAACTGTTCGGTTGTGTAGAATTTGGTTGGATCTGCTTCTACATAAGGACGGATGACATCAGCAAGTTCTGTAATACGGCCCTGGATACCTTCCAGGTAATCCGTCAGCTCGTTGACGTAGCTCAAGTATTTTTCCTTATACTCCGGCACGGCAAGCAGGTTGTTAATCATCGGTACATTTTCCATGCTTATGCCAAGTACAGGCTCGTCCACGGATACGTTCGTTGCATTGGTGTTGGTCGTAGTTGATCCGGTTGTCGTTGTTCCACGTCCGCCTCCACCCGAATACCCATTGAAGGACATGTTGAAGTCCCACGGTACAACCGTGAACTTGCCATCGGCATCGCTGTAGAGCATGTAGTTATGCCCTTTGTCGCCGTTATAGCTGTCATAGTTGCCGAAGACCATGTTCCCCGCGATATACTGAAGTGCGGAATCAACGTCGAGTACGCTCTCGATATCGCCTTTTTCTCCTTCAGGCATGTCATTCAGCGTTTTGATAAAGTTTTTGAGTTTGGTTTTATTCTCGTCCGTACCCAAATCTTCAGTGAGTGTGCTATATTCGCTGCCCTCTTCATATTGAAGATAACTTCTCTCGTCAGTATCATAGAGAACACCGTCTTCGTAATCTTCACCGTAGTTCCGCTCCAGGTAGCTGTCATCCACCGCTTCAACACCCGTATAGAAACCAACCAATTCGCCGTTAACATACAGGTTGACGTAGTTCGTCATCGGTACATCCATACCAATACTGCGCAGCGCTTCATAGTGAAGAACTTCACGCATGTACGATGGATCCGCGTAGTTGTTGTTCAATACCATTTTATCGAGGCCAAGCAGGGTTTGCGTTTTATCGTATTTATCAAACTTCAGTCTGAAGCTGTAGCGGTCCGAATCTTCCATGGATGCCACGGACTTCAGTGTCAGATTGCCTTTGGTAGAAAAACCGACATTATCCAGCTTGTTGCCATCCACTTCCACACTGACCTTCTTATAATCCTTATCGAGCGGACTTTCAAGCATGCTCTCCCAATCCGCATCATCAATCGTAACGTTGATATCAATGACATTATCTGTCTGGAATAATGATTCGTATGCTTGCGTAACGTCTGTGCTGGTCGTTGTAGCCGCCGTATCCTCTGCCGCATACGCAGCGTTAGGGCTAACGATCAGGCCAAATGATGACGTTACCATTGTCACAGACAGTGCCGTTACTGCAAATTTTTGTAGTAAGTTATTCAAATGATACATCCTCCTTCTTGGTTTCTGTTAAGCACCTGAGGCTTATAGGAACCATGGTAGAGGACAAACCTTTAATGAATCTTAAATGTGTCCGATGTTATATCGTCTAATGGGGTGGTGATCCTATTTGGACCCCCAGATCGATTGATTGTTGGAACCGATCAACGAGAAGGTCATGACTTCATTATGACTGGTCGACTCATTTTTCTGTTTGAAGAATATGCCCTTGTAAGTCACCCCGTTAATCACCATCGTGCAGTAATACGTACCAGCGGTATTGGACCACGTACCGGTTACTGCACCGGTGATCGTACCATTGGAATTCAGCGTCACGCTTTGGGTAGGCAGCATGCCCACACCGCTGATGGAAGCATCCAATCCCATGTTGACGAACTGATACGTTCCCGTCATATCGCTTGCGCTATAACCTGTGGACGAGATACTGCTTCCCAAAAATTCGTATACGGCCGTCACCGGCCATTTGTCAGCGTTCAGGAATTGCTGATGTGCACGAACCTCATGATACTCGGTTCCATTATTAAACCGGGTGTGGTAGATCAGATACCTTGCACCATCCGTATCTAGAAAAGCGGAGTTATGCCCGCCTGATTTGTAACCGAGCGGTATGCCTGAGAAGGCATAGTTACCAAACAGCTTTATGCCACGAGTCGACTGATCGACTGAAGCAGAGGCATATACGGCCTGATTGCCCGCAGCGTCGGTATACGTTCCGTCAATTGTGTTAGAACGATACAAGCGGATATGGTAACCACCTTCATTAGCCAGTCCACCGTAGGTTACATAGAGGTAGTAATATCCTGCATCCTTGTCATAAACGATATAGGGAGCTTCTCCTGTTTTACCGTAACCTCCGGCTATGCGCTTGCCAAAATAACGGTCGGTATTGCCGTTATCCGATCCCGGTTAGATGGGCTGTCCGGTATCCGGATTAATTTGCAAAATATAAATTCCTCCTGACCATGACCCGTAGCTCATCCACAACTTTCCGGAACTGTCGTATGTCAAGGTAGGGTCGATGGCATTCGGAAACAGGGTGTTGTTAAAGCCGCCATTGCTCAAGAACCAGCCGCTCCGCGTGCCGGACAGACTGCCTTTGTCGATCAGCTCAGGAATGTTGGTATGCTGATACCATGTGTTTACGGTTTTGGTTCCAAGTGAGGACGTGGTCGTAATTGGATTGCTCCCATTTGTGAATCCAGAATAGATAATCGTATCGATGTATTCGTACGGCCCCTTCACGGATTTGGATACACCGAATCCGATAGCTGAGCGGATATAGGTGGAAGAAGTGGAGTAATACAGCATGTAGGCTCCCTTGGAACCGTCCGCCCATGTGTATGAAGCATTGTAAATTGGCGATGCCGGCGCCCATACCGCATGACCACCAGAGCTGTCTTGGTCATTATATCCAGCCCATGCATAAGAAACAGCCAAGGCGGATGTCAAGGCAGCTCCCGAGCTGCGGGAGGCATTACCGGTGCCGCCTGCCTTGACCAGCTCCCATTTCTGCATCTCTCCACCCCAGTAATTCCACTGCTGTATATTGGCTCCAACAGTCGTGCTGCCGCCCGCCACATCCAGTGCACTAGCATATCCGGATGCCTTGGTTAAGAAAGCAACGGAACCATCCGCATTTTGCTGAATCCGGAACAACTGCATCGTACCGCCCCAATAGGTCCACTGCTCAATGAGAGCTCCATCGGCAGCCGAACCGCTATTCACGTCGATGGCACTTTTATAGGCCGAGTTGGCTGTAAGGAGATAGTAATCCCCGTTGCCGTAATGCATAATTCTGAACTTCTGTGCGTCGGAACCATTATAGGACCACTGCCGAATGCCTGTCCCATCGGCAGATGAGCCATCGGTAACATCCAGGTAGAGGTTGCTGTTTTTATTTTTGATGTAATAATACCCTTCGAAGGTTGAGGGTGCATACAAGGTATTGTTGGCATACCCCTGCGTTCCCTCGTAAGACCAGTTTCGGAGATCCGTGCTGCTGGCTTGAGCCAGATGAGATCCGTAAATGTAGTATTTGTTTGTGGACGAATCATAATAAATGGAAGGGTCATGTACAGACACCCGGGTTGTATTCGAGGTTGTTGATGAACTTGCTGCCCCCAGTGCATTTCCACTGCCCATGCTGACAGCCAATAGCACAAATACGAGCATCATCGTGCTAAGCTTGTTCCATAACTTGTATACACGTTGCATGATTGGATTGATCTCCCTTCATAGTAGGCTGCTTATATTGCGAGTTAACAATATGTTTCTCTGCATACTCAATAAGTAAAGCGCTTTCATATTTATGATGAAAAATAATTTCTCTCTCTTTGCAATCCATTTTTAAGTGGAACATACTTTTGTTACTTTATGAATGGATATATTAACCTCCCCTCATAATGATAAGCTGTATAGCAACTCCGGATTCGAACACTATACTCCACCTCATAATAAATGCATTTCCTTGTCGAAGTAAGGGGATTCATGTCGTTATGGAAAATAAATATATATATTAATAAATTTGTAATTATGCAATCTTGTTATACCCTCTCCCCCTGGCGGGAGTGGTTGTTCGACGGGTACATTTCATAAAATGAACTTAAAAAAAGTGGTGCTCCATGTTTACTGGAGCACCACTTTTAATTCGATTTAAGAATCTATTTCCACCCGCTGAAGAAAGGTGCGGGTGCGATTCAGCTTGGGGTTGCCGAAGATTTGCTCCGGCGGGCCTTCTTCAGCAATTTCGCCATTGTCCATGAAGAAAACCCGGTCCGCAACATCGCGAGCGAAGCTCATCTCATGGGTAACGATCATCATCGTCATATTCTCCTGTGCGAGGTCTTTAATGACTCGCAGCACTTCTCCAGTCAACTCGGGATCGAGTGCTGACGTCGGCTCATCAAACAGCAGAATGTCCGGCTGCATCATCAATGCACGAGCAATCGCTACGCGCTGTTTCTGTCCACCGGACAGATTGGCCGGGTAGGCGTCCGCCTTATCGGACAGTCCTACTTTACCGAGCAGTTCCAGGCTTCGCTGGCGGATAATTGCATTACCTTCCTTTTTCAACGTCTTCGGTGCCAGTTCCAGATTGGCTTGTACAGTCAGATGCGGGAACAGATTAAAGTGCTGAAATACCATCCCCATCCGATCCGTGATTTTGCGGATCTCGGCAGTCCCCGCATAACGGCCGTTATCAACCAGTGTCTGATCCTGAATACGAATCGTTCCACCAGAGATATCCTCCAGATGAATCAGGCTGCGCAGCATCGTACTCTTGCCCGAGCCCGAAGGGCCAATCACGGCAATGACTTCACCCGGTGTCACATTGAAGGTTACCTGCTTCAGTACATCAAGTGTGCCGAATGATTTTCTTAACTGATTCACTTCTATAATATGTGTCATATGCAGACAGTCCTTTAATTAATCAGATTTAATTTATTCAAATGAAAACCGCTTCTCCAGCGCTTTAAACAGCAGTGTGAGCACCAATGTCATCAGCAGATACATGATCGCTGCAACGAAAAATGGGATGAGCTGCAGATCCCGGTTGACCGCGGCTTGGGCGTAATACAGCAATTCAGGAACCGCAACCGCATAGAGCAGAGCCGTATCCTTAATCAGCGTAATGGACTCATTCGCCGTTGCAGGCAGTACCACCCGAATCATCTGTGGAATGATGACTTTGGTCATCGTCTGCCACTTGGTTAAACCGAGAACCTGTGCAGCTTCATGCTGCCCTTTGTCGATGGAGAGCAACCCGCCTCTGAAAATTTCGGCAAAGTACGCCGCATAGTTCAGAATAAATGCAATTGCCGCAGCAACAAAACGATCAAACACCAGGTAATCGCCAATGACAGGAAGCAGCGGAAGACCGAAGCAGAAGAATAATACCTGCAGAAGCAGTGGTGTTCCCCGCATGACATAGACGTACGTATGTGCAATCCATGCCAGTGGTTTAATTTGGCTTCTCATCGCCAGGGTGACCACGAATCCAAGCGGTATGGACAGCACGATGGCGAGCAAGAACATAAAGATCGTTGTCTGGGCTCCCTCAAGCATAGGCTTCAAAATAGTAGATATATAATCCCAACTCATGATTTTTTGTCTCCTCTAATCTGTTAACCCCGCACTCCAATGGAGTCGATGCTCCAAGAGGAATACGGGGTCATATTGGTTTCTGATCGTATGTCAGGCGCTAACCTGTCTATTTCAACACCTTGTCTTCACCCAACCACTTGGTTGAGATCTCGGCAGCCGTTCCGTCTGCATTCAGTTCATCCAGTGCTTTTTGCAGCTGATTGAGCAGTTCCTCGTTGCCTTTTTTGATACCAATACCATATTGCTCCGGTGCAAGGGATTCATCCAGCAATTTGAACGTACCCTCTTCCTTCGACATGTAGTATCTTGCCACCACTTCATCAATGATAACGGCATCCAGACGTTTCGTCTTCAGATCCGTCAGTGCAAGAACGTTATCCTTGAATTCGGAAGCCTTCACTTTGTCCTTCAGGGGACTGGCTGCGAGTGCATCTGCTGCTGAAGACAGAGCCTGCAATCCCACATTTTTGCCATCCAGCTCATCCAGCTTCGTAATTGGGGAATCGGCCAGTGTAATCGCAACCTGACTGTTTTCCAAATACGGCTTCGTGAACAGCACTTTCTCCTTGCGCTCGTCCGTAATCGTGTACCCGTTCCAAATCATGTCAATACGACCGCTGTTCAACTCTGATTCTTTGGAAGACCAGTCGATCGGCTGAAAGGTAACTTCTTTACCCATTTTCTCCGCTGCAGCTCTGGCATAATCAATATCGAAGCCGACAATTTCATTTTGTTCATCCCGGAATCCCATTGGAGCGAACTTGTCATCAATCCCCACAATAATGGAGTTGTCTTCCTTGCTTCCCGAGCTGGAACAACCTGCTACAACGATCATGCATATGCTGATGAATAATAGGAATATCGCTTTTTTTCTCATCTCTAGAACCCCTCCATGTCTGTAACCAAAACCCAAACGCTTTAGTTCGTTACCACGTTATCAGAGCCTTATAATAACATAGCATGGGAGAAGAGTCGAGTGTCTTGCCTATTTCCTACGATTTCATGCAGCTCAATTGTCAACAATTTGTGAAAATGCCTCTTGGACGTTTGCTGGTTTCTCCAGCTTCGAACGTACCACGGAATCCCATTGGACAGGGTCCTGAAGTGTATTTAATTCCGCGCCTGCCCATTGTTGAGCTGCTTCACGGCTTAATGCAAGGCTGGTATCCTCGAACTGATATACAACCTGCTCCAGATTATCAATTAGCACAAAATTGGCAGTCGCATTATATACGAGTATTTGCTCAAGATCTTCCGTGTCCATCTCACTCGTATTCAGGCTATAGTTGACTTGAGCCGTGAATGTTTCCGGGTACAGTTGGTACCCGTTCAATTGATCATGTAAAGGCAATGCCTGATTCAAATGACTGAGATTGGAGAAATCCCCCATGTATGGACTGTGAAATTTCTTCAATGCGGCAAAGTCATGAGTCATTGGATGCTGCTGCTCCGCTTCGTACCCCGCTTGTTCGGCTTCCAATTTCGGATTAACCACACCTTCTACAATAATGAAGCCAATGATACCAATTGCAACGAGAGATATAATCCATTTATTCTTTATCGTCATACCACATCACCCACCTCATACTTGCTAACGATCCGATATGCTCTGTGCACGACTAGAGGAATAATAATACTTAATAAGGGAATGGCGAATGCAATTGCAATTACGGCAAACTGGTACGGTCCTTCTACATGAATCGGTCTGCTATACCATAGGTTACTGCCAAAGCGTACTGCAGCCTGTGTGCCCCATAACACCAAGATGAAGCCAGCCCATATCCACCACAATCCTCTTGCCCACTGCAATAAGAGTGGCGTGCGAATAACCGTGGTGTCTTCCCTGTTTTGATGATTGTTTTTGTTCTTCAACATGTAAAATACATACGTTCCACCAACAAATAGGCTGAGGATCATGAGCAAGTTGTTTAATACATTCCCTTCCACAAGTACTCTCATTGGAATCGTAATAATCCAGGCGATCAGACTGTAGATCAAAGCCGACTGTAAAACAGCCGTCCAATAAGGAACCCGCTGCACCCGGTGGTTACCGGTAAAGATATCATCTAAGCCGGCTACATGTTGAATTGCGTTCTGAAACGCCTGGTCCTCATTCATTCCCTGTTCCACATAATCTTCAATTCTAGCCGTAAGATTACTCTGAATCTCTTCTTTTAATTCGCGATTGGCCTGGGTGTCCTGTGCTTGTTCAAAAAGACGATTCACATGGCGCGTAATACGAGCTTCCATTGTCATATTCCTTCATCTCCTTCTTGAGCGGAAATAATCATGCAGTCGATAAGCGATTTGGCTGCTTGCCAAGCTTGGACCTGCTGCTTATAAACTTCACGTCCATCCAGGGTAATCCGATAATATTTACGCCGTCCTCCCTGTGTCTCTCCCCCCCAATAGGATTCAACATAACCACCCTTTTCTAGACGTTTCAGACTGGAATACAGCGTAGGTTCCTTGAGTTCAAACCGCTCTCCACTCTTCCGATAGATCTCCTTGATAATGCTGTATCCATAGTTATCCTCCGGTATAAGTACACTTAGAATAATGGGATCAATGTTACCCCGAATTAAATCACTGTTAATGACTTGCTCATCCATCTGCCCCACTCACCGACTTTCTTCTTTCCTTTGTATACTATAAGACATATTACTATGTGTGTAAAGGTAATATGTGTTGTGATGTAAACACTCATTCTTCTGAGCAACATTCCTCCCCTGCTTTTCGTCTGGAATATATTGGGGAGGTGTTTGAGATTAACTTCATACATTCAGTGAGAGTTTGGACTACCCTTATGCTGCTTGGATCTGTGTTCCTATTGTCCAGATGCAATACCAACCACTACAACATGAACAACGTGGAAAATCCTCCTTCAGGAACGAGCCAGCACAATAACTTGCCAACGGAACTTCTTAAACCCATCATCCAATCTGTGAGCGGCAGCCCCATCCCGACCGTACAGGGGAGTTATTGCTGGGAGGGCTTGTGTGTCGACTACGCAGGAATCTTGGAGCTGCTGGAAGGAATAACACCTGTTACTCTACTTGTGGGAGAGGATGCATCCATTGATATGGGGACTGACGTTGCCCCGGATGAATTTAATCTAGTCGAATATGTGGATGGAAAAGCTCATAGCGTCTCATTGACAGCGGGATCATTCCAGCTGGCACAGGAAACCGGCATTCACTATTATGGAGCGTTTGCCCGCTGGTCCTCTCCCACAGATTCGAATGTTTCCTTGGGGGATACTTCATTTGCTTTTGCCGTTCATCTCGTGGAGAAAAAATAAAAAAACAAGGCCCCTCCAACACATTGGAGTGGGCCTTGTCATGGTTAACGTTCACCTTATCTTCTGATCAGATGAATCTTACGATTATTGCTGCACTTTCTCGCGGTCTTTCCCCTTATCGGACTCACCCGCATTTTTGTTCGCTGCATCACGATCCTGCTGCATCTCTTCAATCGTTTTTACCTTGAGACGTGCTGCCCCTTCATATTGCTTCGTAGGAATAAGATTACCGGCAGCAAGTCTGGCTTCTGCGGCTGCAATGGCTTCACCATATTGCGGCAGCCACTGCGCCTGAGCAACCAGCATTTCGTCAACCATTTGCCAAATTTCTTTTGGATTACATACGGCACCAACAAGCGGATCCATCATGAATGCTTGACGAAGCAGCTTGTCGTCTCCGTGTACAGCTGCTTCAACCGCAAGCCTTTGGACCGAAATGCTTACATTACATACCGCAGCCGGACCCAGTGGCAGATCACCGACATGCGGCATCGAGATCCCGTTTCGATCCACATATCCTGGTGCTTCAATAATTGCATCATTCGGCAGGTTGGAGATCACGCCGTTATTCACTGTATTAAAGTGTCCGCGATATACACGTCCCGTTTCCAGACTTTCTATAATGTACGAACCATGTTCTCCGCCACGTTTTTCCGGAACAAATTGCATCGGTTCATCCTTCATCCAATTGGGAAAATCAGTCTCGAACCAATTTCTGCCCTCTGTACACACGCGTAAATACCCGCCCGTCTCTCCATTAATCCAGTTGCCCAGATCAATCCAGTCCTGAATCTCTTCTGGACGTTTGCGGTACCATGGCACATATTCGCTCAGGTGTCCGTTCGATTCCGTGCTGTAGTAGCCGAAGCGGCGCAGCATATCGATCCGGACTTTCTCGGTACGGCTGTACTCCGGATGTTTCTCAAAAGCTTCAAGCAAATCACCTGTAAGGTCTTTGCCTTCGTGAGAAGCCTTGATGTACCAGGTCTGATGGTTGATACCTGCGCACACAATATCCACTTCATTCATCTTCAATCCGAATGCTTCCGCAATCTGATGGTGTCCATGCTGCACACCGTGACACAATCCGATGGTACGTACGCCGCCATATTTATTGCAAGCCCACGTTAGCATGGCCATCGGATTGGAGTAATTCAGGAGCAGCACGTCCGGTGCACTCTGCTCACGAATATCTTTGCAGATGTCCAGCATTTCGGCAATTCCGCGCTGCCCATACATAATGCCTCCAGCACACAACGTATCGCCGACACATTGATCCACCCCATATTTGAGTGGAATGTCCACATCGGTTGCGAAAGCCTCCAGCCCTCCAACACGAATTGTACACAGTACATACTTCGCGTCCTTAAGCGCCTCTTTTCGATCCGTGGTAGGCTGAATCTGAATATTTAGTCCATTCTCGCGAATATCCCGCTGGCATAGCTCTGTCACCATGTCCAGATTGTGCTGATTAATATCGCAGAACGCAATCTCTATGTTGTTAAACTCCGGTACCGTCAACAAATCCCGCAGCAAACCCCTTGTAAAACCGATACTTCCTGCCCCGATAAATGCCACTTTAAACGACATTCGCATGTCCTCCCGTAATCCGAAATGATTCGTTTCGGTTAATGACCTCACTTCATGAGATCATTGTATCAACGGAAAATGAGGAAGCGTTATCAAAATCATGACCTGTTCCAGATTAGGTTGTCAAAAATCCTAACTTCTATTATCAAATGAAATACATTTCACTTGGCTAAAAATAGCATACTCCTCTCATTCCTCTGGTGGATACTGGCTGACATGTCTCTCCATCATGGATCGATATTCAACCGGAGTCCGGCTTGTATATTTTTTGAATAACATGTGGAAGTACTGACGACTGCCCACGCCCACATACTCCGAAATTTCCGAGATCGGAATATTGGTCTGCTGCAGCAGCATCTTGGCCTTCTCCATTCGAAGCATGGTAAGATAATCCGTTGGGGTCCGCCGGGTGTGCTGACGAAAGATGCGATGCAGATAGCCGGGATGCAGATTGACCGCTGCCGCGATATCCTTCATCTGAATGCTGCAATCCATATTATGATGCATGAACTCAATGGTTCGTTTAACATATAGCTCCGACTGATCCGGTGCACTCCGGCTCATCTCCCCACGCAGCCGCGCAACCCGGACCAGCAGCTGGATAAACAGTGTACGCACCAGCGTACCCTGTTCCGGTGACTTGAGATTCCTGGCTTCGCGATGGTGTAATCGTTCATCAGAAGGAATGATTCGCATCGGGATCGCAGACCCGCTGTGATTCATAAGACCGCGTTGATCCAGCTCCAGTACGAGGCTTTTCATAATGTGATATACCTCTTCCGGATCAGGCAGTACCATGTAAGGGGAAGCGTACGTTAAGAAGGTACCGACTTCCTCCTCTTCCTGAGCGAGCTGCCGAATAGAGGGTTGTCCAGGCGCCGAGCCGGCAAAGCCAAACTCCACATTTAACATTCGGCAAGGAACACCATCCTCGACAAGCAAACGGTGCGGAACACCTGCATCCAGCAGAATGAACTGCCCCTTTTTCAACACAGCCTGCTCCGAATCCCCACCCGGCATCTGCACATCCACCCTGCACATCCCCGAAATGATATACATGATTTCAGTCGAATCATGATGATGGTAGGCCATACTGTAATTGTCCCATTGCTTATAATAGTACGCGTAGAAGCGCGGCCCGTAATCCTCCGTTAGCAGTTCCTCCTGAAACAGGCTTCCCGTAAAACGTTTCGTGCTCATGTCCATACCTCCATTGATGCAGCGATCCTCACTTTTCTCCATTGTAGCAATTCTGCTAAGTGGTTTTAAACTCCATTGCTACAAATAGATTGCTTATTTTTATTAGGTGATTATATAATTAGCTAAACATCTAATTCGTTCCGTACCTATTTTCCATGCTATAAGGAGGTCGAGTATGATGAGTACCATCTTCCATCTCGTGAGACACGGTTTAAAAGAAAGGCGCATCGGTGATGTCTCCCTTACTCCTGAAGGGACCCTACAAGCGGAGTCAACAGCAAGGCATTTGGCCCAGGCTGCTTTCCCCATCACCAAAATCGTTACCAGCCCCTTCGAAGAGCAAAAGAAACTGCCGAAAGGATTGCCTTGTACACTCGTTGTCCTGTAGCCGAAGATTCCCGCTTACGAGAGCGTGCCAATTGGGGGGATTGCCCTCATCAGACCTTTGAGCAATTTATCGCGATGTGGGATCAATGCACGTCTGATCCGGATTACATCCCGCCTGTGGGCGATTCGACCAAAAAAGCGGGTCAGCGTCTGGGCTCCCTACTGGCCGAATTGCACAATGAAGAGCCCGCAAACCGTAACATCATCGTGGTCACACATGGCGGACTTATTACTGATTTCCTAGTTCAGACGTTCAACGAGCGGGAGCTTGACGTCTGGCATCCTGATTTTAAATCCATACAAAACCGTCTTATTCCCGAATGTTCCATAACAAAGCTAATTTATGATAAAGGAAACCGCACAATTGAAGCATTCGCGTCCATAGAACATTTGACATGAAGATAAGGATATAGCTCTGATATAGTGCCCTCGATTGGATGAGTTTTTGATCCAGTTCTCATTTTTCTTCCGTTCCTACGTGAAAAAGCTCTGGAACCCCTCATGTGCCGAGACACACCGGGATATTCCAGAGCTTGGTTCTATATTAGAAACCTTTTTTCATCATCCTAAGCCTATTCATTTTCCACCCTTACCTGATTGGGGAGTGGAGAACTTTGGCAGTGTTACCTTCGACCAGTCGATATCCGATGCCATGTAGAAGGACGGATAGGAAGGTTGGTTATAGCCACTGTTCTGTCCGGCAATACCCACGCGGTACATGGCGTCATGCATCAGCGTGTACAGCTTCCGGTCCGTCTTCTCCGTACTCAGATAGATGCGGATCGCCGAGCTATCCGCGGTTCTCACCAGCATCTCTTCCCGCCAATCCCCGAAGATATCTGCCACCAGAGAAGGCGTGCCTTTAGTGTGATTGTTGGTTAATGTACCTGTGGCCGTCAGCAGCGTGCCGCGATTCCAATCCTTGATGGTTGGAGTAACATCAATCGCGCCGTCTACAATCTGAGTGGTCATATCTGCTGCCCAGCGAATATTCATATTCGTGCCAGGCGCCTTATCACTTATTTTCTCACCGCTGGCTGTCCACAATCCTACGGCCCATGTCTCCAAGCCCCGGCGAGTAGGATCTACATCCCCGACCATCCCACGCCCGGTATCTTTCCCTGTATAGCCGCCATAGATGACTTCTCCCGTTTTGGCATCCCGCAAGGAATAGCCATATGGAGCCCACGGACCGCCTTCATGTACCATGAAAATTTCAAGTCCCGGACGGTCCGGATCAATATCTGCCACATGCAGTGCATCCCCATGACCCAGGCGGGCAATCGTTCCCGGTGCAGCACTTTCGGCAGGCATCAGGTCCGTTGAGCTGTACAGCACACTGCCATCATGATCAATCGTGGCCGAACCATAAATAATTTCCTGCTTACCATCTCCATCGACATCAGCCACACTGAAATAATGAGCGCCTTGAGTCGTAATGGAGCCGTACTCCGGATCTGTGCCATCTACACCATGTGGTCCGTCGTTGAACGGATTTTTCATCGGTGTCCAGCCACTGTCCACTTTCCATTCGCGTTTGAGCTTTTTGCCGTCCCAGTTATAAGCAACCATCGTCGAGCGTGTATAGTACCCGCGTGCAAAGACAGCCGATGGCCTCTTGCCATCCAGATACGCCACGCCTGCCAGGAAACGATCCACCCGGTTACCCGGCTCGATCCGTGCCATGGCATAATCGCCCCACATCAGACCATCATCATGGCGCTCCGGCTCGTAAGGAATGGTCTCGAGCTCTTTGCCAGATTCCCCTTCAAACACGGTCACATACTCAGGTCCATCTACGATAAAACCTTCAAATTTGCGCAGCTCGTTCTTGTCACTGCGGCTTGGCGCATAGACATCAATGAAGTAATCAGCCAGACTCTCGGCATCCTGCTGGGACAACGGATAGGCATACTTCTTCTCTATGCCAAAAGCCTCCTCCAGCGTAGCAGGCCAGTTCCCCTTCACAACTTCCTCGTGTTTGTGCCAGTTTTTGAACATGTCGACCACATGATCATAATAACCGTCAGCACTTAAACGATAGTCATCTTCGTTGGAGTACCCTGCTTTGCGGTCTTCTTTTGGCAGGGTTATATACTTCTCAGATGTCACTTTTCCTTTTTTGTTATATTTGATAATCTTGGTTCCCGGAGCGGTCTTGAACATCAATTCTGCCTTGCCATCTCCGTCAAAATCATAAACCAGCATCTGTGTATAGTGAGCACCCGCACGGATGTTGACCCCGAGATCAATCCGGTACAACAACTGGCCGTCCAAGGTGTAGCAATCGACGTACGTTTTACCGGTGTAGCCTTTTTGAGATACATCCTTGGCGTTGGAAGGGTCCCATTTGACGAAAAACTCATATTGGCCGTCTCCGTCCACATCACCTACGCTCATGTCATTCGCGGAGTACGTATAGGCTTCGCCAGCAGGTGTAACCCCATCAGCGGGTTTTTGCAGAGGAATATCCATATAGCCATTCGCCCAAGGCTTGACGGAGCTGCTGCGCTTGCTTTCCTTTCCCTTGCTGTTAACAGCGGCCACTTCATAACGAGAAGACGATTTTCCTGTGGGATCAATATAGTTCGTACTGTCCGTGATAGTGGCAATCTTCTTGCCATCGCGGTATACGTTGAAGTTCGTGCCTGTCAGCCCTTTGTCGCTGTACCCCGTTGCCTCATCCCCAAGTAACCTCCAGCTTAGAAAAACACCTTCGGACGTGGATGCGGCTACTAACCCCCGATCCAAATATTCGAGCTGAATATCTTTCAATGAACCGCCCCCCTTGTGTGATTGAAGGCTAGCCTCTGCTGCACTGCTGCCATTGGAAGCCGCTGCGCCGCTTGTCCCCGCGGTTCCCGCAATAAGCAAGGCTACGCTGAGTGCCGAGGATAACACCTTGGCCGCAAGCGGCATACGCACCTTTCGGCGATTAGTCTGTACACGGGGAAACTCTTCCTTATGTACCTTTACTGTTGTTTTGGAATTCATCAACCTTCACTCTCCTTGAGACAGAATAGGTGATGCTTATCTTTTTTTTGAACAGGCCGCCATCTCATAATGATTACGCTTACATAATTAGCGTCGATCCACCACTTAACGGATTTTCAGAGTACTGTCCTCCTTCCATTCCTCATTGAATTCGGAGCAAGCATTCCCTCCCAACGGGTACTATTATAGACATCCTTTCCGCTGCGACATAGGCAAATATCCGTTCAAAACGATCAATATTCAGTGTTTTATTGAGACTCATTTCAAAAAAGTCCAGAATCGACTTCGTCTCCTCCACTACCTTTCACATGTCCATCGAAGTCTCATTTAAGATTGGTAGCCTCAATCTTGATACGGGTAGTAAAAGCCGCTAGGCTCCGATTGTTACAACTTAGATACAAGTTTGGCGAATTTGGAAACATCATCTCGCTATACTGACATTCGAATAGCACCAACCGGAACGGATATGCAGACGGTAATCAAAGGAGACCCCCATCACATGAACAGCGCAACAATTAACAACGCATATGTTAACTACAAATCGGATATCACACGGTATTTATCCCATATCGTCAAGCAGCCTCAAGATGCGGAAGATCTGACGCAGGAATGCTTCATTCGGCTCATGAACGTTCACGCAGACATCCCTGAAGATCGACTGCTCTACTATCTCAAAAAGATTGCATACAACCTCGCTCTGGACACCTTCCGCAAACGAACGCGAACCATGAAGCGGGATAGCAGGCTTGACGTGCCAACGTACCACTATGACATATCCGAACTCGAGATCACCGAGAGTGTCAACGACCTCTTCTCTGTCGTCAGTAATCCGGAACATCGCAAAATCCTGGAGCTGCGCGTCATTCATGGATACAGCATCAGGGAAACCGCTCAGCTCGTTAACCGCAGCGAAGGCATGATCAAGTCTTCGGTATTCCATGCTGTAAATCGCATACGTGCCAAAGTCATCTCCTAAGAGATGGCTTTTTCAGAATATGCAAGAGCAACAATATACAGAGGATGTAAGCTTTTATCGAATATTCACTTTTTGACGTATGACTAATGGCTCAATTTTACAAAACTCGAGGTATTTTTTACAAATTGTTATGACTATGTGAGATTTTGGTGTGATAAAATATGGACGAACTTATGAATCAACTAATATTTGGGAGGGATTTGGTTGGGTAAATTGACTAGCATGCGCGGAGTATGGTTGAAATCACTCCTTGCATTGTCCATGGCTTTACCGCTTCAGGTCGGATTATGGCATGGGAATGCTGCTGTTCACGCAGAAGGACCGACCGATCCGGCACCGTTCATCCAGGCAAAAGTGGTGAATGAAAATGCCGGCAAAAAGGTATTGTTCGACAATACGCATGCACAGACGGCTGGTGCGGCAGACTGGGTTATCGATGGCGGCTTCTCGGACTTCGGTAATGCACTTGCAAATGACGGGTATTATGTAAAAGAACTGCGCAAGACCACCCCTTTTACCTACGACGATCTCAAAGAGTATAACGTATTTGTTATCGCTGAACCTAACGTTCCATTCAAAACGTCAGAGCAGGCAGCGATGAAAGAATATGTGGAAAATGGCGGCAGCATCTTCTTCATAGGAGATCACTACAATGCCGACCGTAACAAAAACCGTTGGGACGGTTCGGAAGCGTTCAACGGCTATCGCCGCGGTGCATTTGAAGATCCGGCCAAGGGCATGAGCACTGATGAGCGTAACTCTGAAGCCATGCAAAATGTAGCCAGTACAGACTGGTTGTCCGATAATTTTGGCGTACGATTCCGCTATAACGCACTTGGCGATATCGACGCAAACATCATTGTCCCGGCAGATCAAGCCTTCGGGATCACGGAAGGAGTATCGGCTGTAGCCATGCATGCCGGTTCTACTCTCGCTATTACTGATCCGGAAAAAGCAAAAGGTATCGTCTACCTGCCAAAAACCAATGCAAAATGGAATAACGCGGTGGATCAAGGCGTTTACAACGGCGGCGGGATCGAAGAAGGTCCATACGTAGCCGTATCCAAGCTGGGTGCAGGTAAAGCAGCCTTCATCGGAGACTCCTCCCCAGTAGAAGATGCATCACCTAAATATTTGCGTGAAGAAACGGGCGCGCGCAAAACAACCTATGATGGTTTCAAAGAAGCTGACGATGCTGCGCTGCTCGTTAACACAGTGAACTGGCTCGCTACGCAAGAAAACTATACCGATTTTACCCAGGTAAACGGATTGGAACTGGATAATCCAACTGCATTGCTGGCATTCGAAGAACCAGCAGCTTCCACCGAGCCACAGGCTGAACCTTGGGCTGCACCAGCTGCAGGTTACAAATGGTATGACAGCTCCACCTTCAAACCAGGTTCCTATGGCGGACCTGCTTCCAGCGCTAATGCCTCCTACAGCTTCGTGAAACAGGATACACTGCCTAACGCAGAGGACTTCCAGATTCGCGTTGTCGTGGAAAACATGCCTGCCAACACAACGGTATCCGGATACAGTGCAGGAATTTATCTGACTGGCGGAACTCAAGTAGCGATGATTCAGAATGAGAGCGGCACTTGGCCGACTTCCTATGGCTACAGCTCCACATTCAGCGTAACTTCCGACAGCAAAGGCCGGGCAATCAAGGATCTGAACGTTCGCATCAAGCCAGGAACATCCGGTGCCGCGAACTTGCGTCTTCGCCTGAACGGCAGCAACCTGATCACCAATGCCGTGACCATCGGCAACGTTCCAGCCGAGCAGCTTCCTGAAGAGGAAGGCCCGATTCCTGCAGCCATTACCATTGCTGAAGCACGTGCCAAAACAGCTGGAACAACCGTAACTGTTGAAGGCATTGTAACTACCGAACCAGGCGCATTTGGCGGACAATCCTTCTACTTGCAGGATGAAACGGGTGGACTGTATGTCTTCCAGAGCACAAGTGGTTTCCATGCCGGAGACAAGGTTAAGGTTACTGCAGCTACGGCGCTGTATAACTCCGAATTCGAACTGACTGATATTGTTGCCATCGAGAAAACAGGAACAGCTGATATCCCTGCTCCTGTTGAAGCATCGACAGTAACGGATAACAATCAGGGACAATTGATCCAACTGAAAGACGTAACGGTTGAAAACATGGTCAGCGCAACACCTGTTGGATCGTTTGAATTCGACGCAGTTGCAGCCGACGGGACAAGCACTCATGTACGTGTCGATACACGCACAGGGGTAACTGAATCGAGCTTCCCTTACGCAGCAGGCGACAAAATCAATGTTACCGGTGTAGCTGCCATCTTCAAGGATGTATATCAATTGAAACCGAGAAACCTGAATGATTTTGCTGCTGCCGAGGAAGAAGGCGGCGGTGAAGAGCCTTCGATTCCTTCGGCGGGTGTACCGGGTAAACCCGTGCTTTCCTCCAATAATGGCCATACCAATGGTCTTCTTGAAGGATCCTATACTGTTAGCATGAACCTCTGGTGGGGTGAAAACGCAACAAGCTACAAATTGTACGAAGACGGTGTGTTGATCGATTCGCAAACGCTGACCAGTGCTTCTCCGCAAGCACAATCGGCCAAAACGACAATTACAGGCAAAGCCAACGGTACCTATACGTATGTGGCTGAGTTGACGAACTCCAGCGGTTCCACTCGCAGTGAAGTGCTGATGGTTCAAGTTGCCAATGCTGCTCCAGGCAAAGCAGTCCTCTCCCAGGACAACTGGGATGGAGATGGCAGCTACAAAGTAACGATGAACCTCTGGTGGGGTACAAATGCAACCGAGTATCGCCTCTATGAGAATGATGTATTGATTGATACTCAAGCCTTGAAAGCTGCAACACCATCTGCTCAAAGTGCGGCAACAGACCTGTCCGGTCGTGCCAACGGAACGTACACGTACCGTGCTGAGCTGGTGAATGCAGCCGGTGTGACAAGCACCGAAACGATTACGGTTCAAGTTACCAAAGCACTGCCTTTGGCTAGCTAAGAGATTACAAAAAAACCGAAACCAACCGCTGCCTCAATGCCGGGCAACATGGTTTCGGTTTTTTTGATGAGCCAAGTTGGACTTTGGAAAGTAAATTAGACTCCGGCGAAACATAAGACTTTAATCCAAAGTAAATACGCCCGCTACCCTAGTGCACCAAGAACATAAACGTATGCATTAAACAGTTATGCACCTATGATACTCTGACAGTTACGGTAAGTATGTACACATGACGCTTTAATACTTTTGACGCTTACGTACTTAGATACTTATGAGACTAATGATACTGCGCACCCGCAAATTACTTTACTCTCTCGACGCTAATGAACCTGACAGACCTTATTCGGCCCTTTTTGCCTAATTACAAAATCTAACGAACCTCAACGTCGCTATCTAGCTGGATTTCGATTGTACGAGAGTTAAAACAGACTAAATTGAATAAATAGCGTCACCACGATTCGTTAGAATTCCATGGATTCCTTATGAGGCAAAGTAAGGCTTCTCAGGTTCGCGGCCTTTATAGAGTACTAATAAATGGCTTTATTTCTTTTCTTCTCATTTAGGGCCAGTGAATTTAAAACCAACAGAAAAAGACTACCTCTTGCCACTACATCCGGCACAAGATAGCCCTTTTCCATATTGCTTCATTCTTTTATCCAATCCTATATTCAGTCTCTATTCTATTTAATATGCTTTATCTTCTTCTTATTCCTATTCTAGCCCCTTTACACCAGCTTCTTCCGGATATACCCCGAGATCAGGTCAATGATCGTGATCATCACGATGATCCCCAGCAGAATAATCCCTACTCGCGGCCAGTTCCGCGTGCTGAGTGCAAAGATCAGTGGTGTACCAATTCCCCCTGCCCCAATAACACCCAGAATGGTTGCAGAACGTACGTTAATCTCGAAGCGATACAACGTGTAGTTGAGGAATCCAGGCAATACTTGCGGCAGCACGGCAAACCACAGCTGCTGCATACGAGTCGCTCCCGAAGCGAGCAATGCTTCTGAAGGGCCATAATCGATATTTTCCACTTCATCAGCAAATAGTTTACCCAGCATCCCGATGGAATGCAGTCCAAGTGCAAGTACACCCGCAAAGGAACCCGGCCCTACAGCCTTGATAAACAGCAAAGCCATAATGATCTCGGGAAAGGTACGGATGAAGCTCAGCACCATTTTCCCTGCACCCGATATGCCGCGGAAACGGCTCATGTTTCTGGCAGACCAGAAAGCAAACGGAATACAAAGCACGGCCGAAATAACGGTTCCCAGGATCGAGATCGCCAGCGTGTCCAGCAATCCTCGCAGCAAATCTTCACCTTCCGGCAAATAGACAAAGTCCCAGTCAGGCGAGAAAATCCCGGCGATGATCGCCTTCATAATCTGTCCGGCTGTTTCCTTGAAGCCGGTAAACGGTACGCCTGCCAGTGCCCAGGCATATACCAGGATGAGCAGCAGAACAATGACCCAGCGAAGCGGGTTCTTTCGAGGTTTGCGCCGGATGACGCTCGTTTCATTTTTCATCATAACAATTTCTCCCGCAGCTTAGTACTTACATAATCGATGATCAGGACGATCGCAAGGGTAAAGAGAATGATCACGCTCGTTTTGTCATACTCCAGGAATCCAAGTGTTGCTTCATAATAAAGCCCGATACCTCCCGCACCGACCAATCCAAGTATGGCAGCCGCGCGCACATTGATCTCAAAGGCATACAGGACATAGGACGTAAACTGAGCAGCCAGCTGTGGCACCACGCCATAAACGATCAGCTGAATCCGGTTCATGCCGACAGCGGTCATCGCTTCCAGCGGCCCCTGGTCAATCGTTTCCAGCGTTTCATAGGTCAGCTTGGCAATCAGTCCGACGGAGAATACGGCAAGTGCCAGAATACCCGGGATTGGGCCGAGACCGAATACAGCAACAAACAGTGCAGCGAGCAGCAGATCGGGCACGGTACGAATCAGGTTCAGTACAAACCGGGCCGGATAGTAGATCCAGCGGCTTGGCATCAGGTTGCCTGCACAAATTATTGAAATCGGAATGGCAATAATTGCGCCGATGGTGGTGCCAATCAGAGCCATACGAATGGTCTCCAGCATGCCCTGAACAATGTTATCGAAATAGGTCCATCTCGGTGGAAACATGTCCTTCAGCAGATCCCACATGTTAGGGAATCCTTCGATCAGCTCGCTGAAGCTCGCATCCGTCTGTTTGGCACTGGCCCACAGCAGCAGCAAGATGATAACTAGCGTGAGCAGATGTTTGGTGCGGCCGGGTGGCTTGGGACGATTAACAACCTGCCCTGGGCCGGAACCGGGTTCCTTCCCTGCCCCCGTCAGTGGTGTATGAAGTGAAGCGCCAGACTGCCCCTTCATACCAGTACTTCTCCCTGCTCGGGTACAGCCTGTTTGTCCAACAATTCATCTGCGAGAATCGGTCTGCCATAGATCTCCGCAAAACGCTCATCTGTTGCCTCTTCCACAGGACCGTCAAACACCACTTCACCTGCACGCAAACCAACAATACGTGTCGCATACTCTCTAGCCAGATCAATAAAGTGAAGGTTAACGATGGTCGTAATGCCGAGATCCTGATTAATGCGTTTCAAGTCATCCATCACTTGCTTCGTGGTGAGCGGGTCTAGTGAGGCAACCGGTTCATCTGCCAAAATGATTTTCGCTTCCTGTGCGAGTACGCGGGCAATGGCCACCCGCTGCTGCTGTCCGCCGGACAGCTGATCTGCACGGGAATAAGCCTTCTCTGCAATGTTCACGCGTTCGAGCGCTTCGAATGCAAGTTCCGTATCTTCTTTGGGAAAACGCCCTATAATGGTACGCATCGTGGAATGATAACCGACGCGGCCCGCCAGAACGTTACGAAGGACACTCGAGCGTTTAACCAGGTTAAAGCTCTGGAAGATCATCCCGATATCCCGGCGAATCATGCGCAATCTCTTGCCCTGTGCCTTCGTGATAGAACTGCCGTTAATCAAAATCTCTCCTTCACTGATATCATGTAGACGATTGATGGAACGCAGCAGCGTGGATTTACCTGCACCGGACAAGCCTACAACCGCAATGAATTCACCCTGCTTAAAGGTAAGATTGATATTATTCAGGCCTTTGGTGCCATTGGCGTACGTTTTGGTTACGTTGCGAAGCTCAATCATGACATTAATCCTTCTTTCATTAATAGAGTTCTATTTCGTTGCATGCAGTAACGGGACAAGCCAGCGCAGCGTATATCACGCTGAACTGGCCTGTCCGCACTGCGAATACATCTGTAACATCCATTAGAAACGAATGACACTATCTACATATTTCAAATGTCTACTTGTGTCAAAGACTACTCGGTTTTTACTTTTTCGCCGTATTGACGAACGATTTCAAACTTGCTGTCATCAGACTCTACATAACCTTCATGCGTATAGATTTCCTTGATGATTTCATGACCTTCCGGATCTGTACCGATGTCAATGAACGCCTGTTTGATTTTGCTTGTCCAGTCCGCATTCATATCTGTACGTACAGCGATCGTATCGTTAGGAATCGGCTCTGTGAACGCCAGTACACGTGTATCTTCGAATACCGTTGGGTAGTCTTTGGAAACCGTGTTACGTGCATCTTGGAAAATGGCAGCTGCATCAACGTCACCGTTCAGTACAGCAATAACACCTTGGTCATGACCTTTTACCGTTACAGGAGTTACATCTTTCAATGGGTCAATGCCTCTATCGAGCAGCAAACCTGCAGGCCATACATAACCTGCGGAAGAAGTTACGTTTTGGTAAGCGATCTTTTTGCCTTTCAGCTCTTCAATGGATTGAATCGGCGAATCTTTTTTCACGATAAACATGGATTTATAGGAATCAGCCAGTTCTTCCGTTGGAGCACCTGTCTCATCATTTACGCCAAAACGTTGTGCCTGGAGAATAACCTGTGCTGCACCTTTTTCTTTTGCCAGTACATAAGCCGTTGGTGGCAGGAAGCCCACGTCTACTTTATTGGAAGCCATCGCTTCGATGATTGTGTTGTAGTCAGTGGATACGCTGACTTTTACCGGAATGCCCAGTTTGTCGCCCAGCAATTTCTCAAGCGGTTTTGCTTTGGCTTCAAGCGTGTCTGCATTCTGGGATGGAACGAACTGTACAGTCAACTCGGTTGGTACATACCCTTCGGCTTCTTTGTCTGTTTCTGCCGTTTCGGTAGATGCACCGGAAGCATTGGAGCTCGAATTCGTCTCGTTAGCCGAACCCGTTGTACTGCTAGACCCACAAGCACTTAGAAACAGAACCAAAATCAACAATGGTAAAAATAAAGCGGACTTCTTCAAGCGAACACCCTCCAAAGAGTTTCTATTTTTCAATACTTGTCTACTATAATTGGCAAATATTTGCGCGATGTGAAACGAAATTTGGAGTTTTGTAAAGTTTCCTGTCAGGCTGTCAGACGAAGTTTCATCTGTTAGAATAGGCTCATTATGGTTGAAGATATAGGTACAGAGGCTGATCTTCACTCGTTAATCATTGGCAAAACAGCCTGTGATTCCATATATTCATATTTATATATTAGAGGAGATTGTAAAATGACATCCGTAACCCGCACGTCTAACTTCGACATCCTGTTCACCAGTGATCTTCACGGGGCCATCCGTCCCATTCATTACAATACCAATGCTTACCGTCCGGCAGGACTAGCTCTGCTCGCTTCGCTGATTCGCAAGGAGCGTGAACGATCACCCGAACTCATGCTGGTGGATAACGGCGATTTGCTGCAAGGCTCTCCCTTGGCGTCCTATGCTGCTTCCTTCGATACGGCGGGTAGCCATGTTCATCCCTTCGTCACGGTTCTGAATGAACTGGGCTATGATGCTGCTGTAATGGGCAATCATGAATTTAACTATGGTCAGGAGTTGCTGCGCGGAGCCGTTGATGCCTCCCAATTCCCATGGTTGTCCGCCAATATTGTAAGCAGCGAACAGCCGGATGTACCCGCGTATGGTCCTCCTTATCTCATCAAGGCATTATCTTCGGGTGTGAAAGTAGCTCTGCTTGGTGCAACCACTCACTATATCCCGAACTGGGAGCATCCTAAGAATATCGAAGGCTTGCAGTTCCTTGACGCATTGGAGACCATTCAGAAATGGGTTGCCTACATTCACGAGCATGAACGGCCGGACGTAATGGTCGTCAGCTATCATGGCGGGTTTGAGTGTGATCTGGAGACGGGTGAGCCTGCTGAGCGGTTAACCGGAGAAAACCAGGGTTATGCCATCTGCCGTGACATCGAAGGCATTGATGTACTTCTTACAGGGCATCAGCATCGTCAGCTTACCGCCGAGATTCATGGCGTGACCGTCATTCAGCCGGGTTTCAGCGGCAGCGGTGCAGGACAGGTATCCGTTCAGTTAGCACAGCATTCAGATGGTATGTGGAAGATTACGGGAAAAGAAGCTCGTTTGCTGCTTCTGGATGAGAACAGCCATGTACAGCCGGATGCTGTTGTCATGGAGCTCACGGAAGACTTGGAAGCCGCAGCTCAGGCATGGCTCGACCAGCCGATTGGCGAAGTAGCCGGGGACTTGTCCATCAACGATGTCACTGCTCTACGGCTCTCGTCCCATCCCTTTATTGCCTTTGTACATCAGGTACAGATGGAAGCAACCGGGGCCGAAATTTCCAATACGGCACTGCTCAGTGAAGAAGCCCGCGGCTTCGGACGTCGCATTACGGTGAGGGATGTGTTATCCAACTTTATATACCCCAATACATTGACTGTATTGGAGTTAAGCGGTCAGGACATCCGGGATGCGCTGGAGCAAACGGCACGTTATTTTGAAGTGGATGCTTCCGGTAAAGTGGTAGTTAATCCAGCGTATATGACCCCGAAACCACAGCATTACAACTACGATATGTGGGCAGGCATCGAATATGAGCTGGATATATCAAAGCCTGTGGGGAATCGTGTAGTCCGACTGGAACGTGAAGATAAACCGCTTGGGATGAAGGATACGTATTCCGTGGTGATGAACAGTTACCGTGCGGCAGGTGGCGGAGATTACGCCATGTATCCTGGCAAAAAGGTACTACATGAAGGCGCCACAGATATGGCGGCATTGGTTGAGGATCATATCCGCAGACATCAACCTCTGAAAGTGGAACAGGTAAATAATTGGCGTGTAATCGGCGGATAGTCAAAAAAGGCAGAACCTTCGCGTATGAAGGTTCTGCCTTTCCAATTTGTTTAACCTATATCAGGGAGGAAGCAAGCGCAGCAAGCAGCAGGACCGCCACCCAAACCAGTACCAAATTCGCCATTATTAATGCAGCTTTGAACTTATAGTTCTTATAGAACGCCCAGCAAGTGAATGATGCAAGGACGGGAACCGGATACGTAGCCAGCACCCCTGCGGCAATGTACTCCAGTATGTAATCATCTGTGTTGCTGCTGGCAAACATATAAAAGCTGATAAACAGCATATAGGGATAGGCTACCAGAGTAATCAAATTGATTGCGTTGATGGATAAAAGCCAGTATGCTACGGTACGATTTTTCACAATTAACGACCTCCCGGAAACACAATCTCATTTCATTGGATTCTAGCTATGACCTAAAACGAAACAATACTGGAGGCAATGCCGACTAATATGATTGCCGCAACCCAGAACAACAATAAATTACCGACAACCAGGGCCCATTTGAATTTGCGTACATGATAAAAAATCCAACAGCTGAGTGACAAGAGAACAGCCACAGGATATGAAGCCATAATATAGACGGTTATATAGTTGGATACATAGTCATGCGAAGTCGGCGCATCAAACATAAACACACAAAGCATCAGCACCACCGGGTATCCAAGCAAAGTGATTAGATAGACCGCATTGAAAAAGAAGAGCGAGTAAGCAACTTTTGCATTCTTCATCCAACAAGTACCTCCTGAAAAATATCTCGTTCCAGTATATCCCTAAGATGACATATCGTCACGGATGTATTTTCCAGAAAATTCAATACGGTCTTCTGTATATATTTTCCATCTTCGCCCTTAGCAGGCTCTGCGCCGCGCTTTTCCACACCTTTGACAAATCGGCAAAGAGCAGGGAATGCAAGGCTTCATGCCCCTACTCCCTGCTCTTTCTCTGTAATAATAAAATATCTACTATGGTATGAACCCCTGTCCCATAGACTTTATTGTGCTTTCTTACGCAGCTGGCTGTAATACAGTTCACTGTAAAAGCCGCCCTGCTCCAACAGCACATCATGCGAGCCTTGTTCCAGCAGCTGCCCGTCCTTCAGCACCAGAATCCGGTCTGCCTGCCGTATGGTGTTCAGCCTGTGAGCAATGACGAAGCTGGTACGTCCCTGCATCAGCCGCTGCAGCCCTTCTTGGATCTTGATCTCTGTAACGGTATCAATGCTGCTGGTCGCCTCATCCAATACCAGAATGGACGGATCAGCCAAAATTGCCCGGGCAATGGCAAGCAGCTGTTTCTGTCCCTGACTTATGCCGCTCCCGTCTGCCTGAAGCACTTTGTCATACCCATCCTTCATACGCATAATGAATGAGTGAGCATTGGCCAGTCTTGAAGCTTCCTCCACTTCTTCATCTGTAGCATCCAGACGGCCAAAACGGATATTCTCCCGTATGGTCCCTTGGAACAGAAATGAATCCTGAAGAACAAAAGCCATGTGGGAGCGCAAGTTTTCACGCCGAATGGTCGTAATGTCCCGTCCATCAACCGTCAACATTCCCGCTGTCGGATCATAGAAGCGGGACAACAGCTGAATCAAGGTTGTTTTCCCGGCTCCCGTCGGCCCCACGAGGGCAATCATCTCACCCGGCTTCGCCTCGAAGCTGATCTCATGCAAAATGTTGCGTCCCTCATCATATCCGAAGGAAACCCGATCGAAGCGCACGGCTCCTTCCACCTTGTTCAGAGAAACCGCAGCACCTTCATCCTTCGCTTCCTCATCCTCGTCCAACACTTCAAACACTCGCTCCGCTCCTGCAATCGCGGACAATAGTGTGTTCCACTGGTTCGCCAGGTCATTGAGCGGACGAGTGAACTGACGAGCATACTCCACGAAGATGATAATGACCCCAACGGTAACCGTACCCTGGATGGCCAAAATACCACCGATCCCTGCAACGATAGCAAAGCTCAGGTTGTTCAATCCATTCATCAGTTTGGGGATAAAACCGGAAATGGTCTGCGCCCAAAAACCGGATACCCGGATTCGGGTATTCCGCTCTTCGAATCCGCGAATCACCCGCTCCTCCTGGGAGAAGGCTTTGATGATTCGTTGTCCGGACAAGGTCTCCTCAATATACCCGTTAAGTTCACCCAGATTACGCTGACGTTCTTTGAAAAGCGGTCCGGTTCGACGTGTAATCCAGCGCATGCCAATCGCCATCAGCGGTACGACGATAAATGTCAGCAAGGTCAGCAATGGACTTAACCAGAGCATCACGCCAAACGTTCCCAGCAGCGTCAACACACTGGAGAAAATCTGAATGGCCGAGCTGTTCAGCGTACCGCTGACATTCTCGATGTCATTCGTAACCCGGCTCATGATCTCACCCTGCTGACGTTTGCCGAAGAATGGAATCGGCAGCTTATGCAGATGGGAGAACAGATCGTAACGCATCCGGAAAATGGTCTCCTGAGCAATCTCGATCATCCATATATTTTGCAGCCAGGATGTGAGCGAGAACAGCACATACACCGCAGCAAGACCCAGCAGAAACATCATCCAGCTGGAGCTTATCGCTTCTCCATCCATATAATTGTCCACGGCCACACCGACCATGTACGGACCAAGCAACGCCAGTGCGGAACTGGCGAATACCATCAGCAGCACCAGCGTCAGCTTCACTTTGCGGCGGGCCAGATATGTCCAGATCCGGCCCAGTGTACCGGACCAGTTCTTGGCCCGTGCCTTCGGCTTACGACCTCCCCCTGCTTTTAGGGCTTCGGGGTCCAGTGGCGGCGGAGGCTGACGGAAAGGTTCAATGAACGCTTTGAACATGCGGTGTACCCTCCCCGTATTGTGATCCATAGATTCGGCGATACAGCTCGGACGAATCCATCAGGTCTTCGTGTTTTCCCTGTCCAATCAACCGTCCATCGTCCAGCAGCAAAATCAGATCCGCAGAGGTCGTTGAGCTGATCTTCTGGGTGATGATAAAGGTTGTACATGACAGCTCTTCCAGCGCATCCAGCAGCCTGGCTTCGGTTGCCACATCGAGTGCACTGGTGCTGTCATCCAAAATCAGAATGCTCGGACGTCTGATCAATGCGCGTGCAATGGACAGACGCTGCTTCTGACCACCGGACAAGTTCACCCCGCGCTGACCCAGCTGGGTATCATACCCATTCGGAAGCTTCTCAATCGTGTCATGAATCTGGGCGCGCTTCGCGGCTTCCTTGATCTCTTCCAGCGTTGCGTCCTCCCGTCCCCAGGCAATGTTATCCCGCACAGAGCCCGTGAAGAGAACCACCTCCTGCGGCACGTAACCGATTGCACCCCGCAATGTAGGTATGGACAGTTGGTCTGCATCCCTGCCATCAATGAACACCTTGCCCTGATCCTCGGTATACAACCTTGGAATCAGCTGTACGAGTGAGGATTTACCTGATCCTGTCGCTCCCATGATGGCGATGCGCTCCCCTCGTTTGGCGGAAAACGTAATATCCTCCAAAACCGTAATATCACTGTTCGGATAGCTGAATCCTACACCCCGAAATTCAACGGCACCTTGAACAGGGTTAGCTCGTTTAACCTTCTCGCCAGTCACGGAATTTTGTGCTGAAGTTGTATTCTGAACAGTCTCCGAACCATCCTCCGTATCAAACACCTCATTAAGCCGCTGTGCCGAGGCACTGGCTCGGGAGAAGGTCACCAGAATCCAGGACAGGGCAGACATGGCCCCAATGGTGCGAAGCAAATAATTGATGACCGCGACCACTTCACCAACGCTTGCGCTGCCGGTGGAGATGTCACGTCGTCCAAACCAGAGGACGGCGATGATGCAGCCATTCATCATGAGCAGCATGAATGGCATTGTGGTTTCCGTCAGGCGCAGCGCGGAGATTGTACCCTTCATCAGCTTGCCGCTGAATCCGGCAAAGCGCTCGATCTCATGGCCCATCCGGACGAAGACACGGATGAGCCGGATGCCTGTCAGATTTTCCTGGATGACACCGTTGACGGCATCCAGTCTGCGCTGCACATTGCGGAACAGCAGCGCGGCCTTTTTGATCATCCAAACGACAAATACGAGCAGTACAGGCACCATCACCACAAGCAGCAGCCCGAGCCTTGGATTCACGATAACAGCCATAATCATGCTTCCGATAACCACCAGCGGCACACGGGTCATGAATCGCAAACTCATGAATACCGTATCCTGCACCTGGGTCACGTCCCCGGTTAATCGGGTAATCAGCGATGACGTGGCGAATCGGTTAAATACGGCGTAAGAGAACGCTTGCACTTTGTCATACAGCTTCTCCCTCAGGTCATATCCGAACCCCAGACTCGCATGCGACGCAAAAAACGAACTGGCAATCCCGGCAGCAAATGCCACAACGGCACTACCTACGAGCACACCGCCCCACAACCAAACCACGGACAGATCACCTTGCTGGATCCCGTTGTCAATGATTTTGGAGATCAGGTAAGGCTGAGCCAGTTCCACCGCCAGCTCAATCAGCATCATGACCAGTGCTGCGATCGCGGCAACCCGATACTTCTTCAAGTAGTACAACAGCTTGATCATTACCATTCCTCCGGCACCGGAGGGCTAGATTACCGTGACTCATTTTTTTGGTCTACGCAGCCAGCTCCGTTATTCTCTTTCGTTAACTCTATGTAAAATTTCACGTACCCAATACGATTATTATATCGCATTTTCCACGATCAAATCGTTAATATCTTCATTCCTTCTCATTATTAACCTGAAATGGACATGAGGATATCCATCGAGGACAAAAAAACCTGGGGCAGCGGCCCAGGTTTTAGAGTGTGACTAGTACACTTTAGCCACTTTATATTTGGAAGAATCCTTAATCATGGTATATCCCATTTTGCTTTTATGCCACGCTGCATCCACGGTAGTATCGATGATGACCCATTTCTGATTCAGATAGACTTCATTCCATGCATGGTAGGTGTCCACATATGCGCTGGTTCCCATATCCAGCTTGGCTGGAATGCCGACACTGCGCACCATCCCGGCAAAAAGGGATGAGTAGCCATAACATATGGCTTTTTTAGAAGCGATTGTACCATCCATGTCTGGCAAATACCCGTCCCCAGGAAGGCTGACTGCCAGCTGTTTATCATAGCTTACGGTGCTGATTACATAATTATAGATCGCCTGAACCTTTTCGGCGTCCGTTTTTTTGCCTTTGGTCAGCTCTTTGGCTTTGGCAGCTGCCTGTTTGGAGTTTGACCAGTTCACATTCTGAACGGAATTCAGATACACGCGATTGGAATCGGCCATCTGCAGATGTACTGTTTCCTGTCTGACCACCTGATATTGCTTACCGCTGGTTTGCTCTAGCAAGGTAATGGTGTATGTGCCATCTCCCATCTGAAGCGGGAAAGCGTCTCTATTTTGGCCTGAGATGAGATTGTATGTATAACTCTTCTGCCCTCTTTGTACCTGAAGCTTGGTTTTGATCTGCGGGTTCACTTCATAAGTTACACGAACAATCCCTTTATTTACATCCGATATATCCAACCAATTCTCCAGCTCTGCATAAGCACTGCCTGCACTCAAGAGTTGTCCGGTGAAAACAACAAAAATAATAAGCATCGTCATGAGCTTACGCATGACTTGTTAACTCCCTTCGGTAGCCAGGCTGCCACGCATGATGCGGAAGGCCCTTTAGCTTTGCGTCGCTGCCTTTCGACAGGTTTGCCTTTATCGGTTGAAGTTCATGTCCGAGCATTCACTTCCTAATTGTATATATCGGATTCTTCATTCCGACTGCTTAATAGATTTTTATGTTTGAAACATGTATGAGTCATTGTTATACATCTATCAGCCGCCCATGAGCTGTAAAACACATAAAAAAACAGCTGAACCCTAAGGTTCAGCTGTTCCTATCAACCATATTATTTCATAATTTTGGCCTGCACAATCAGGCGGTGTGTTGGATTGATTAATGGATCACATGTAATGAGTGTAAGCAGGCGATCATCACCTTCGTCCTGAAGGACAGACAGATCGGTAGGCTCTACCACCTTAATTTGGATAATCTCATACCGGTATTGTTCACCCTGCGTACGAATCAGTACTTCATCGCCAAGCTTCACTTCATTCAGTCGGTTGAACAATCGGCCTTTTGCATGTGCCCGGTGGGCTGCAATGGCTGCATTTCCCGGCTGGCCCAGCGAGGCTGTCTCCGACATGTGAACGGCAGCGTGTTTCATATTCTGCTGGGTTGCCCCCTCAAGAATTGGTAGTTCCACCTCGATATCTCTAATCTCAATGATTCCAATGGCTTCCTCATTGGAGGTGGCAGCTTTTTTCTCAGAAGGATGAACAACCGTGACTTGCCCGGACGTTTGTTCACTCTCGGATGTATGTTCAAGCAATTTTGTTAGATTGGCATAATCATTAGCGATTCCCTGATCCGTCTGATCCGTTGTCTTGGATTGGTCCGTGGTTGTGGTTCCCTTATCGGAAACCTGTTGTTCGGCTTCCATCAACAGCTGACTTGTCTGTCTATCTGCATGCCACTCACTAAGCTGTGGATACAGTATTACAACTACGCCCAACAACATAAGTACATATCCAAGTTTCCGCATCGTCTAGGCCTTTCTTCTGAACAACAAGCAGCTGCCAAGCAGCAATAGAATTGCGCCACCTACATAAAATGGCAGCTTGCTGTTCTCTCCCGTTTGTGGCAGCATGGCCGGCTGGCCTCTATCGGGTTGATGAGGTTGGATTCCCACAGTGGGAATCCCCTGCGGGATTGGGGCATCCTCAATCTCCACTGGTGGCTGCTGCGTAGGACGCTCCGGTGTTTCCGGTATATCCGGTTCTTCACTTCCTGGTATCCCTTCATCAGATGGCACCGGGTCTGGATCAATCCCGCCAAGTGGAATATCCTCATCTTCAATGATCACTGGAATCGGGTTTACAGGAACCGGTATGTCAGGCGTACCAACCTCTGTTGGAGTCTGAGGATCTGGATCCACTGGCGTGCCCGATTCTACTGGTGGTTGCGGATCTGGATCCACTGGTGTGCCCGGTTCTACTGGCGGCTGCGGATCTGGATCCACCTGCGGCTCCTCTTTCTTTTTATTGCTCACAATCATTTGCTTCATATGATCGGTTCTTCGAATACTCGAATCAATCCGGACATCCACCCGGGCCTCACCGATATCGTAGCCTTCAGGAGCTGTAAGCTCCTCCAGCACATAATCATCATATAACAGCTTGCTGAACACGACTTTTCCCTCTGCATCGGTCGTTTCAATCATTGGCGCACGTTTCTCCGCCTTGTCATACAGAGCAAATGTTGCACCTTCCAGCTTCCGTTCAGGGTCATCCTCATCTACCTTAGTTACGACAAGGCTTCCCGTTACGCCGTTACCTGTACCGCTTCCCGAGGAAGTACGAACGGTGATCGCTTGTTCTGTTTCACGTTTTTCCGTTGTTAGACGTTCTCCGTCCATACGTACTTTGTTAGTGACCTTGGATTTGTCTGCTGCAGAGATAAAGGTTTGATATTCCAAAACATATGCAGAAGAAATTCCCGATATAAACGTTAACTCGAAGCTCTGATTCCCCGCATCATCCTTATTCAATTTCAACGTATAATCCCGATCCCGGACTAACTCGTTATCTCTGGATATTTCACCTCCGGGTGTGACTTTGGTTGAATAGAGATGGAAGGAATCACTCATCAGGATCTGATTACTGCTTGGCTCATCGATAATTCGCGCATTGGAAACGGTCGACTGACCCTCGTTAATGTTCAGTTTCCAGTCTATTTTATTGCCATTCTGTACTCCACTTTTCGTGACATATACCCCACCATGCGGAATAGTCAGGGTTGCAGCCCACTCGGCAACCTTGGTTCCATTACTGAACACAAGCGCTTTATTTTTCACTTGCGAAGTCAACAGCTGCCCTTCCATCGATGTTCTGAACGTAATCCAGTAAGGGCTGTTAACTGGTTCCGCGAATTGAATCCGCAGCTCATTGCCGTTATCCGCGGATGGTTGAATGATGGTATAGCGATCGGGAGATATTTCGGTTCCCTTGCCTGCTCCATTCCAGGTGCCGGATAACGTCATCTCATAAACTTTTACAGATTCCGGAATAAACATCTGCCCCTGCTGCAGCACATCGCGAACTTCGGCCTGGCTCCATAATTTTTGGTTGTAATTCATCAGTATGTCCCAGGTGATCTCTTTCGTGCTGGCATTATACGATCCGCGTTTCGCTCCATTATCCTTGGTCAGATTATCGGGCCAGAATCTGGCGTCAGCCTCCGCGGTACGAGACTCATTATTCTGAATCCATTCCAGGTTGGCCTTGTTCCAGAATTCAGGCTTCATCTTATTGATCTTCCAATCACTGTTGTACGCTGTTTTGTATGTGATGACATACGTAGTGTTCAGCGTCATGGACGGATTCATGCGAAGGATAAACCCGCTTCTGTTGCCGTCCTTACCTGCAACTACGGTGAAGTCCTGTGGCGATTGCAGTTTGCTTTTGCCATCCAGACTTACCATCTTCACACTGTCTGGCAGCCATTCTAATCCGCCATTTGGAAACGAATCTCGCAGCACAACCTGCTCCATCGGATATTTGTCGCTATTTAAGGTCACCTTCCATGTAACGGTTTTGTCTCTAAAGTTGGCTTCAGCAACTTCTTTCTTCACAACGCCGCTCCGCAGAACCTGCTCTGCTTGAGCAGAACCGCCGTCCGTAGTGATTTGATTTATGATCTTTTCATTTTCATATACACGACTGGATGCCTTGGTTTGATATTTGATGGTGTAAGACGAATCCAGTTCTGAATTGAACTGAAGATCGAACCCGTTCTTTTGATTCTCATCCTGCACACGCTTCACCGAATATGCAGCCCCATCGACTGCCTCGTTACCTGTTCCTTTGTATACTTTCAACGATTCGGGGATTAATTCCTGAGATAGGTTGAATCGGTCACTTACCTTGGCACTCGCCTGCGGTATATGTAGATTCCCCATATTGTATCCAATTGTCCATGAGATGGTTTGACTGACCGGGTCGTACTTCGCCACGCTTTTGGTCAATAACGCTCCTCGTTGTACCTTAACCGTCGCGCTCGCTGATGTCTCTTCCATATCCTCGCCTATCAGCACAGCCGTATTCGTATACTGTGACGATTGATCCGTCATCTGTGTGGCATATTCGATACGATAGGCGCTGTTAATCATGTCATCATTGAAACGGATCTGGAAACCCTGGTTTTCCTCAAGCACTTCCACGGTATAACGGCCCGCATCTACTGGTTGCCCAGTCACTGTGGCACCGTCCCCGTTGACCAGAAGCTCGTATACCCGAATCGATTCATTCTGAAGCTGAAGGCCCGGTGGCGTTGGATCGGTAATGACTGCACCACCGAATGAATCCAAACCCTTGTTCATATCCAACGTCCACGTAATAACATTCGGAATGGTCGTATCCACTCGCCCTTTCTTCTCCAGTGCCGGAGCAGCCGGCGGAGCTATTCGGATGACCACCGTCTGTTCTCCGCTTGTAATCGGCGTAACCATTGTAATCTCCGTGCTTCCTTTTACAATATCGGTACTTAACTCCGTTTGAATCTGCAGCGTCCCCGTCACGTTCGAGTGGTTTTCCACATAATCGTTAAACGTAAGCACCACACTCCCCTGCCGGTCGACGGTAAAGCGTCCAACCTCTTCCTCCCCGCCTTCCAATGCCAACGGCTCATCTATATCCGTATAGATGACAAACTGCTCCGGAAGCCTGAAGGTGAATGTGTCTCCTGCTCTATAGGTATTGTTAGGCAGTGCCCAATCATACCTGAGCTGAAGCGTCTCATCGGCCTGTATGCGTTGATTCGGATTCGATGAACTGTCGATGACTGTTCCAGCTGCATCCAATAGGGATACTCTGGTCAAAATATTCCCTTTGGGAGCAGATGCCTCTTCCCCAGCATCTGATATCTTCTCTTCTTCACTGGCAGCCGGGGTGGCTGCTTCTGCTTCCGGATCATCCGGCTGCTCCGTTAGCACTTCCGCTCGTGATTCCTCTTTTTGCTCCTCACCGGACTGCTGCTCCTGTTGCGAACCTTCTTCTTGTACAGACTTGGGCTGCTCTCCTTCTTGTTGTTTGGACTCTGTTACAGGACTTGGCGAGGAGATATCCCCCTCAGCACCATCAGATGCTTCCGACGTTTTCGAGGAAGATTCATCTGTGTTAACTGCACGTTCTGCATCAGGCATCTGTCCTGATTCTACTGAATCCACTGCCGCTTCAACCTGCGGAACAGTTACTCCAAAAAAGGTGTGCATAATGAGCAACAGCGTAATCATAATCATCGTTAATTTTCTTTTCATCGTTCGGCAGGTCTCCTAGTTATGTATTTTTTGGTATTTAGGCTGAACTTCCAATTCTTTTTTTTAAACGCTGGATTAATTACTAAAACGTATCTAAGACAAAAAATAGGAAATTTAATATATGGGCCAGACGGTACCTAAACGAAAAAAAGCTCTGATCACGAGACCAGAGCACCGTTTTTGCGAAACTAGTTTATTATATTGTTCCAACTGCCCTTTCACTCCGCCTTCTTGAAATCAGCCTGCTGCTGTTCATAGATTTCATAGAAATCGTCCCAGACCAGAACATTATCCTTTTCCTTGCTCCACCAGTCCTTATACCATGCTTCAATCTCCGGTCCGCCGCCTTGCTCCCACTTCTGCTGGGCCTCTGCCGCGGCCTGTTCAACCGTATATTTGCTGCCCCCGATGATGGAGCGTGTGAAAATATCGTTGATGGCTGTCGTTACATTGGTCAGCTTCACCTGAAGCTCCTTCGGCAGCTGCGGCATATGTTCCGAGTGGGTCACGCCCTCTCCTACCGGAAGATCCGTCATGTACACTTCTCGCGCTTCCTTGAAGAGGCGCAGACCTTCCTTCTGGGATGGGATCTCCTCGCTGAACAGCATTTCGGTATACCCGCACTTGCCTTCCTCCAGGCGGCTGTACATCATGGCATAGTCTCCTGCCCAGCTAATCTCCTGCTTGTATTTCTCCTGATCGGAGATACGCGGACAACCTTGCTCGTTCAGGGTGTAATGCGTACCTTCAAATCCATTTTTGAAGGTTCGACCGGACTCTGTTTTGGTTAAAAAATCAATATACTTCATGACTGCTTCCGGATTCTTGGCGCGTGCATTGACGACCGCCGTCATCTGCACCGGGTTGTTCCATACCATCGTGTACTGTCCAACCGAAGTGGTTGGCAGCGCAATGACTTTTAGTTTCGCTTCCGGAACATTCTGCATCAGCGTATCCAGTTCTTTCGCCGCAAAACCCGTATAATCCGATGTCATGGCAGCATACATGCCGATTTTGCCATTCAGGAAATCCTGCTTCGCCTTGGCACCGTCCTTATCAGTCAGAAAGTCCTTATCGACCACGCCTGCTTCAAACAGGGCACGTTTAAATGCGGTCGCTTCCTTCATGTGGTTGGGACCCACAACGACTTCACCCTTCTCTACATTGACCCAGTTGGCATTGAACATATAGCGGAACAGACCTGCTGTATCCCCAAATTGAAACCCGCCGATGCCATATGTATCATTCGCGCCATTTCCATCCGGATCATTTTCCGTGAAGGCTTTGGCGACAGCCAGCATCTCTTCCTCGTTCGTCGGCACCTCCAGATTCAGCTTCTCCAGCCAGTCTTCCCGGATGAAAAAGCTGGTCAGCGGAAATACCTCATTCATGCGTCCGACCTCGTACAACTTGCCATCGCTTTTGATGCCGGCCTTCTTCAGCTGAGGATATTTCTCCATGAGTGCTTTGTATTCCACGCTGGAGTTCTCGATCAAGTCATCCAGCGGCATAAGCTGTTTCTGATTAAACAGGGTATTGCGGATGGGCGTACCGAATTCAAAAATGACATCCGGCGCGCTGCCTGAAGCAAATAATACGTTTAACTTGGATTGGGATTCCCAGCGGGGAACTGCCGTATATTTGACATTTGCCGGACCGTTCTCGTTAATCCACTTGGACCACATATTATCTTCAATCGTGCCCATACCGCTCGGAACCGCACCCCGATCATAGATCGTTGAGGTGATATTCCCTCTGCTGCCTTCACCTTCCGCCTGCTCACTGCCGCCCCCTCCTGTGCAGCCTGCCAGTAATCCGCCGATCAAGCCCAGAACGAGACCCGACTTCACCCATGCCTTCATCGTTAACGCCATAGATAAGACCCTCTTTCTCTCCCTGTATTATGACACCCACGTAATATGACCGATATCCTGTTTGCCTGTTTTACCCTTTGATCGAACCAAGCATAACCCCTTTGACAAAGTACTTCTGCAAGAACGGATATACCGCCAAAATGGGAATAACCATGACAATCACGGCTGCTGCCCGGATACCTTCCGGCGTCAGATTCGAAATCATCGTTGGATCGGTAAAGTCCTGTACATTCAGATTGGACATAATCATATTCTGGACCAGTACAGTCATGTTGTATTTGGACGTATCGTTGATGTAGATCATCACGCTCATGAACGAATTCCAGTACCCCACCCCGTAAAAGAGGGCAATGGTCGCCAGCAAAGGTTTGGATAGCGGAAGCACGATACGAAACAACAGTCCCAGCTCACCACAACCATCAATGCGGGCAGCCTCATCTACTTCCCCTGGCAGATTTTCAAAATAGGAGCGCATGATCAGCATGTTATACGTGCTCACCAGGCCAGGCAGCCAGAGTGCACCGTAACTATTCACCAGCCCCAGGTTTTGCACCACCAGGTACGTCGGAATGAGTCCACCGTTAAAAATCATCGTGAACACCATTGCCATCGTAAAAAATCGCCGGTGATAAAAGTGCCTCCGGGACAGCGGATATGCCGCCATAATGGTCACGGCCATGCTGAGCCCTGTACCGATTAACGTAATCTCCACACTGTTCCAGAACGCATTCAGAATCGGCGTCCCCGTAATCAGGCTGTGATAGGAGAACCAAGTGAAATCGACTGGCCATAACCCTACGTTACCGGACACGACGGCTCTTGCATCACTGAAAGACAAAGCAATGATATTCAGAAGAGGCAGGATGCAGCTGACGGCAACCAATGATAACAATACATAATTGATCAGATAAAAGACTTTTTCTCCTCTGGTTTTTCTCATGCTGCTCTCCCTCCCTACCACAAACCTTCGTTAAATCGGCGTGCAATGTAGTTCGCACAAAAGATGAGAATAAAGGCCACCAGGGATTCGAACAATCCCATCGCCGTCGTCAGGCTGAACTGTGCCCCCTGAAGACCCGTGCGATAAATATACGTACTGATGACATCAGCAACCTCGTTGACATTGGAATTCTGGAGCATATAGACCTGGTCAAAGCCAACTTCCATCACCCGCCCCATCGACAGAATGAGCAGAAGAATAATTGTCGAACGTATGCCCGGAAGGGTCACATGCCAGATCTGACGCATTTTGCTCGCCCCATCCATCTGTGCAGCCTCGTATTGGCTCGGATCAATGGTCGTGAGTGCCGCCAGAAAAATAATGGCATTGAAGCCCATGTCCTTCCAGATTCCCGATCCAACGAACACCGCAATCCAGGAGCCCTTGTTGTACATGAACGGGTAAGGTTCACCTGTCCAAGCTTCGACCCAGCGGTTTACGATCCCGTTTTCCAAAGAGAAAACCGTCATGATCATCATCGCAATAATGACCCAGGAGAAGAAGTGCGGCATGTAGACCACGGTCTGCACCGTCCGCTTGAAGGCCATGTTTCTCACTTCATTAAGCATAATGGCCAGGATAATTGGAATGGGGAATCCTACAATGATGCTTAACAAACTGAGGAACAAAGTGTTACGGATGATCTCCACCGTACGCGGATCGCTGAACAGCGTCTCGAAATGTTGGAAGCCAACCCACGGACTATGCCAGAGCCCGTCATAGAAGTTATAGTCCTTGAAGGCCATGACCAGTCCTCCAATGGGTGCATAACGAAAGGTCAGGTAAAACAGGATCACCGGAATAAACATCAGGATTAACGGAATATTGGTCTTGAACCGTCTCAGCCGCTGCTGCCTGATTCGATGCTTCATTTCATGATTTGGTGGTTGTATTCCGGACGGTGTTCCAGCGGCCAGCTCCCCCTTCATATTTCATCACTCCTCTCTGCTGCTGATGTGCTATAGCTGTATTTTAGATAAAAATGTAAGCGTAAACATTTGTTATTTAACGATCCTTTTTAAAATTTCTACGCAAAATAACCCCACATGGTGGGGTTGTCCTAGGAAACGGGGCTGTATGCATACAGATTCCTTATGATCTGATCTTGGCTGTAAAACACATAAAGAACAGTTGCTACTCGTGGTGATCTCTAGCAGCTCCCTGCTTACGATATTCGCGAGGAGACAATCCAGTCGCCTGTTTGAATACGGTAGTGAAATAGCTTGAGTTATCGAAGCCTGTCTGTTCTGCTATATCGGCCATGCTCTGCCGGGTGCTGTGCAGCAGCAGCTTCGCTTTCTCGATCCGGCGTTTGCTGACATACTGGCTGAAGCCCTGTCCGGTCTCCTTTTTGAACAAATGACTCAAGTAGTTTGGCGTCACATGCACATGAACAGCAGCGGCCTGCAGCGTGCAGCTTCCGGCGTAATTCATCTCAATATACCGAATGACACGTGTGATCACATGATCCTGCTGTTCCCGGGTCAGGCGCATCATCATATCCATCCAATCTTCACTCTTCGAGCGAGCCCATGCAATGACTTCGGGTACGGTATGGATCCACAGAAGTGGATCTGGCCCGAATGCGTCCAATCCCCCGGACTCCTGTGGCTGAAGCTGCTGTGCGAGCATGTCCGTCAAGACTTTCATAAGCAGATGGATTTCGGATTTGCATGGGGACAGTGGCATTCTGGCGGCTTCCTCCAGTAGGTCCTCCACCCAAATGATCATCTCCTCAAATTGCTGATGGAGCAGCATTGAAGCCAGTTCTTCGCGCCATCTCTCGGTACGGTCCACCTGGTTGTATTGCTCCCTGATTCGGATGTCCGACTGCTTCCGGCGATACCGTTCATGTGCCTTGCGCAGCACCTTACATGCTTCATCGAGGGAGAACGGCTTGAGCAAAAATTCAATAGCCCCATAGCGGATGGCACGCTGTGCATATTCAAATTCACGATACCCTGTCAAAATGATAATCATGATATCCCGCCCGCTCTCATGTATGCGCTCAGCCAAGTCCAGACCATCCATTACAGGCATGTTAATATCCGTAATAATCAGATCAGGCTTACAGCTGTGCACCGCCTGAATCGCTTCTTCTCCATCCGCAGCTTCTCCCACAACCTCCCATCCGAGAGGATTGGTCCGAACCAGATGAATTAGCCCCTGACGGAATAGTGTTTCATCATCGACTACAAGCATTCGTCCATTCACAGCACCTGCTCCTCTCTATCATCCGCATTCCCGGGCATGGTTCCTACTCCGATCTGATATGGTAAACGAAGGCGTACAAGCGTCCCTTCATCCACAGCAGACTCGATCTGTATGCCATAAGGCTCCCCGTGAATCAGTTCGATTCTTCGGAGTACACTTCGGATACCGATATGCTGACGTTCCTCTTCCGCATGTGGAACTGGCTTCATTATTCGTTCAATGACCATTGCATCCATGCCGCAGCCGTTATCGACGATTTCAATAATGAGCATGTCCGTTTCCTTCTCCGTCTCATGCCCTGGTTGCCGTAAACCACGAATCTGCAAACGGCGATTATCCCTCTTGTCTGAGAAGGCATGTACAAACACATTCTCGACGATAGGCTGAAGCAGCAATCGGATCACCTGACAGCGAAGTAACTCCGCAGGAATTGAAGTTTCTACGGATAATGCTTCCTGATATCTGGCCTGTTGAATTTGCAGATAATGATCGATTTGCGTCATCTCATCCTGGAGAGTCGTCAATCGCTGCACGGGTTCCAATGTGTACTGCAGCATTTCAGACAGGGCTGTAACGAGACGAGCGGATTTCTCATCGCCCAGCATATAAAACTTCCAGAAAAACATGCTTAGTGTGTTATATAGAAAATGAGGGTTCAACTGCGCCTGAATGGCTTTGAGCTCGGCTTCCTTTTCACTGAGTTCCCGCTCGTATACCTCATGAATGAGCGTATCGATCCGGGAAGCCATCGCATTGAACCGTTCACCGATGAAGCCCAGCTCATCCCGCGTTTCAATTCGAACCCTTGTATCGAACTGGCCATCGCGCACCCTTTTCATCGCATTGACCAGACTGGCCAGCGGACGCAGCAATCTGCCGCTAATGATCGTGATGATGAACCAGGAGCATAGTACGCTGGCTGCGGCAGAGAACACGGCGACTTGCAGGATGAGCTTACCCTTGTTCTGAATCTGTGCGAGCGATACTTTGCTTACCAGTGTGAAGCCTGCCTTGTCCGAGGTTTGTTTGGTATACAAATGAGTCGATCCCTGCTCGTCCCTGATCTCGGTTGCCCCCAGGTTTAGCTGTGTAGGCGGTGGTGGGTCGATATCCGGATTATGAAACGCATATAGCAGCTGCCCTTCCGCATCAAACAGATCAACAGCAACTTCCTCGTTCAATCGCAGGTCCTTGAGATACGACTCAAACAGCGAGGTGTTAAACAGGATCAACATCACTCCATACGTTTCCAGATCAACCGACCGCATTAATCGTCCAGCCAAAATCCAATTGGACTGCTCCTCCTGCAGAAAAGCATCCGGACCCAGACGATTCCACACATATTCACCGCCCGTCCCTTCCAGCTTATGAACCATCTCGGCCAAATAGGAAGGATTCATCTGTTGAAACGAGCCGGCAAAGGCGCCCAGATTAAATATATTTCCCTTCAGATCATAAATGCGTAGTCCCATGATCTCCGGTGCATCCAGCCTTACCTGGTACAACTGTTCATCCAGTTCATCCTCAAGCTTCATCTGATCATAGGAGGAGATGCCTGCAGCCTGTGCCTTAATGGCATTTTTCACGGAAGGATTGAGTGTGATGTAATCCGTCACCTTGTACATGTCGTTGACCCGCGAATCCAGCCGTGCCAGAACTTGTTCTGCTGTAAGACTATACTGACGACTGACTTCTTCATTGAATAGGGCAATATGGATGCGATATGTGATCAGCCCTGTCATTCCCGAGATGAATACCGTTGCTGCCGACAAAAACAAAATTAATTTCGTCCTAAATTTAAAGCGTTTACAAAAGTTATCCCACCATATTCTGCACACGCACCTCACCCTTATCCCGTCCCCGTCTTATGCTTAAAAACATATCACACCCCTGTTCAAAAAAACAGAAAAACCCTGACCATCCAAGACGGTCAGAGTTGTTTCCAATCTCCGTTTTCGTTCTACTTTCCGTATGTCTGCTCCATACGCTCTTCCTCATTTGTAGACAGCAATATATTAAGCAGCCCCATCGCATTATTGGCATCGGTTCTCGCCGTCTGGTACTTCTCGGCAAACGCTGCCTCATCCTGTTTGGGGTCCATTGCTGCCAGCTCCCCCCATGACTTGCGGGCCTTGTCGTAGAGTTCGCTTAACGTAATGTCATATGGATGCTGTGCCACCGGAGCCATGGATTCGAATTTTGCGGTAACTCTGAAGAAATCCATGGAATCCTGAAACGATTGGCTGCTGTAATCCTTGTTATTCATCGCATCTTCCGTAATCAGCAGACCTTCACGAGAAATAAACAGCGTCTTGACCATGGCCCGTTCCAGGTTCGTAGCTTCATCCCAAGTGATATAGGTCACGTCAGGAGCCTGTACAGTTGTAAAGAAAGGAAAGGCGTCATCGATTAAACGCTGTGTATTGGCATGAATCGGAACCTCCGCATTCATATCCACAACAGTATCGCTGTAATTGGCAACGTTAATATTCTTGGACCCTTCCTCACTAACCCGGCGAACCGGATGGTCGTCCAGCGGAATGCGGATATAGCCCAGCTTGTCAGCGTATTGATCCTGCAGCTCTTTCAACGTCTCCGTAGCATTCGAGGCTGGTTCCGCCGCATTGCTCTCACTGCCCTCTATTGCCGTATCTGCACCTGACGGCTCTGTTGATGTCGCTTCAGCTGCCTCTTGGGCAGGCTCTGGGCTGGCACCTTCCTTGGCCCCGCCACCGCATGCGGATAAAACCGCAGCCAAGCTGAATATCACGGTAAACATCCGAATTGGTTGTATCCATCTCATGGTATAATCTTCCCCTTATCTTATGTATGCATCTCTAATCTACATTAACCATGGCATGTACGATTGAACTCCTATTCTCCATATGATCTATCTTCGCATAACATGCCGTATTCACAGGTAAGTATTGGTCTACATTCTAACATAAGTTAAATTCTGGGTGTATACGACGATATACCTGTCTCCTTGAGCTGTCATGACTGGATGCCCCCGACAAAAGTACAAAAAACACTGTCATCCCGAAGGACAACAGTGTCTGCAAGAAACCTATCTATACGCTATTTAATCCCCTTAGCCTTCTCGATATGTTCCGCACGGGTCTGAGGCTCTGTGCAATTGGCTGACGACAGCAGGGTATAGATCGCCTGAATATCCTGCTCCTTAAACAACGTTTCAGGCACTTCTGCTTCGAGTCTTTCCGTTTTGCGCAGAATGGTCTCAACCAATTCATGATCATATATCACCAATTCATCGGAATTCACATACCGTACCGCAGGATCGACACTGATCCGGCAGCGATTGGTGAAGGTCACCATGGAAATCATGCGGATGCGCTTATAATCTCCGAGGTGTGCATGAACCGCCTCAACATGACCCCGATGCTGCATCAGCGGATTATACATCTTAATGCGACTGGTACTGACCGTCCAGTTGGCTTCTCTGCGCCCACCCCGAATCTCGCCTGTTGTGAGGTTACGGGTCTCGATGACGAAGATCCCCCGCGGACCAATAACAACATGATCAATCTGAGAATAGCCTGAACGGGATTTGGGATTGGTCACGAGCAGATCACTCAAAACTTTATATTGTCCCGGGAGACTGTACAGTCGTTCTGCTGTTGTCGGTTCTTCCGGCTCGCTGATCCAGGCGGCTTCATGTTTGGATTTGGATTTGGGTTTGCGTCTGCTCCGCGTCATTCGAGCAGGTGCAGGGCTCGTATCCGGGATTGCGGGGGCCGAAGCCGTAATTGAACTCGCAAGCTCTGGCTGTGTCTTGAACAGAGACAGGATTTTTTTGAACATGGGCAAGCTCCGTTCTAAAATTTAGTGTGAGTTACAGGTGATCGGTTACAACAATTGAACAACATAACAAGAACTTTGGACTTCCATTATGTAAACTTCTATTACTTATGTCGGATGAAGACGGATAAAAATAAAGGTCATCAGGCCTAATTCCCTTGCACAAACCAAAGTATACGAAAATATTTAACCAATATTGTGACTTTAGACACATTCGATCCATTGAAAATTCTAAAAAAACAGCGCATCCCTTTCCACTTAAGAAAAAGAACACGCTGCCGCTTACCACAAATGCGATTTATGCTTGAAGATAGTACGTATAGAGCACCTGCGTGCCCTTCTCATCCAGACCGTTTCTGGATATTTCCTGATACAGGGATTCAGCCAGTGCCAGTCCTGGCGTCTTCATGCCCATGGCCTTGGCCGATTCGAGGGCGATTCCCATATCTTTGATAAAATGTTTCACATAGAATCCAGGCTCGAAATCGCCTGCGATCATGCGCGGACCGAGATTGCTAAGCGACCAGCTTCCGGCTGCCCCGGTAGCAATGCTCTTCAGCACGTTCTCCGCGTCAAGCCCCGAACTCTTGGCATAGGCGAGTGCTTCGCATACGCCCATCATGCCGGATGCAATGGCAATCTGGTTGCACATTTTGGTATGTTGACCGGAACCCGCCTTGCCCTGCAATACAATGTTGGTGCCCATACACTCGAACAGCGGTCGTACTGCTTCGAATGCTTCCGGGGTGCCACCAACCATGATGGACAGCTTGCCATCGCATGCGCCAATATCTCCACCCGATACGGGTGCATCCAATGCATGCAGCCCCTTGGCTTCTGCCGCCTCGAAGATGCGAGCAGCCAGCATGGGACTGGATGTCGTCATATCAATCAGGGTTGAACCCGGTTTGGCATTGGCCACAAGACCGTCCTCGCCAAGATAAATCTCCTCTACATCCTTCGGATATCCTACCATGGTGATGATGACATCACACTCAGCCGCAAGTTTGCCTGGTGTATCGTGCCAAACGGCCCCTTCATTCACCAATACTTCCGCTTTGGCGGCTGTGCGGGTATACACATGCAGCGGGTAGCCCGCTTTCTGGATGTGACCTGCCATGCTTTTCCCCATAACGCCTGTACCGATAAAGCCAACTTTCGTCTCTCCAGGTGCCTTCGTCGTATTTGTCATCGTAGGTTTCCTCCTTGTTTCTCTATGGTTTGATGAGGTGCTTGTCTTGGATTGCTATATCTGTATGTTATAGCTTTCGTACGCCGCCGTCTATCATTTACATGAAATCTAGCGGACGGACATTCGATACTGATTGGGCGACATCTGAACAAACCGTTGAAAGGCCCTGTTCAGATTGCGTTCCGAATATCCCACCTGTTCGGCAATTTCCGTAATGGTGCAATCGGTATCCTTCAACAATTGCTTCGCTTTTTGCACCTTCAGATTCATTAGGTATTCGATAAAGGACACCCCCATTTCCTTCTTGAAGAGCCTGCTTAGATAGGAAGGACTGACATTCACGAGTTCTGCACAATCCGATAGCGATTGTACTCCTTCGGGATGGCTGTTCAGATGCTCGCAGACCCGCTGAACAATCAGGCGGGATGAATTGGTGCGAAGATCCTGACTGGCCTCAATGCATAATGGAAACAGCACACCGATAAACCAGTCGTGCATCTCCTTCGATGTCTGATTCTCCTGCAGCTGATCGAACAGATTGCTGCCCAGTCGTTCAAGCATGCCGGGACCCTTCGTCTCCATGAATTGAATAATGGCCGACAGCAGCATATGATATCCCTGAATCATGACCGTATAGGATTCGGAAGCACGCACTTTCTTGGAAAACCGATGCAGCGCATCCTCCGCATGCGTAAGCGTTCCGTTCCATAGTGAGTCAAGAATCTCCTCTTCGATCTCCCGGGGATACATGAAGACCGGATTACGCTGGGTGGCCAGAATATCTTCATAGAACAGAACGTTCTCGGCATCATCAAATAGCCGATACTGCAGGGCAAGCTGCGCTTCACGAAAGGACTCTGCGATCCCATGCAGTTGACCCGGACGCCCTACGCCCACTGTTGCCGAGAAAGACAGGTACTGATCCAGTGCGTGATGAATCTCCTCTGCATAGCTGCATACCCTCTGCCTCGCTTCACGAGCAGAAATCTCTGAATCGAAATGCAGAATTGCCACCGAATCACTATCATTTTTGTCTACAACATACCCCGTCAGATTCGTGTTTTGGCTGAGCAGTTCATCCATGACGTTTCTCAGGGCAAATACAATGACGGGGCCTTCACTGGGTAAAAATCGTTTCTTCTTGACCAGATTTTCCACTTTGACGACCAGCACCAAAAATTGTCCCTCTGTCTGGAACTCGTGTCTGGCACATTCTTCTTCCAACCTGCTGCTGGTCCATGAACCGCTAGATTGCAGTAATCTCTGCAAAAAACGATCGCGGAGGTCTGGCTGTATGCCCTCTATATACCGATTCAGGGTTTCGGTCTGTTCATTGAGATAGCTGAGCGAAGACCGGATATATTCAATTTCATTCCCCTGGGGAGCTGTATCCTGCCCGTTCCTGCGCAAGTGCTCCCCATACCGCAGCAGCTGCTGAATAGGGTTGTAGGCCAGCCGTGAGCTGAACCAGGTGAGCAGCATACCGACCAACACAAAGATGGACACCGAGATCAGAATGAGCACCTTGATCCAATTCAACTGGGCAATCATCTCCTGCTCAGGAAGTTGGGATATATAGGTCCTACCCATCGATGCCGAGGCATATGCCACAAGCTCATTCCCATGTTCCCCCTTCAGTACCTCATGCCCCGAGCGTTCTCTGCCTTCTGCATATGCAATCTGCTGCAGCACCTCGTCCTCCGATGCCCGTTTGCCAATCTCTCCTGGACCGTCCGTATGCAAAATAATTTGCTGATCCGCATTAAGAATGGCGAGAGATTGATCTTCCAGACTGACGGAATAGCTGCGCAGCAAACTCCGCAGCTCCTGTTCCTTCACTTGGAGAATGACCACGCCGCGCGGTTCTCCCTGTCCCATGACAGGCACTTGCCTCACATAGGAGATATAGCCCGCTTCTCCGGACTCGGGAAGATATCTCCAACCTGCAGCTGCCTCGCCTTTCAGAGCAGCTCCCATGTCCTGCTTTTCCTTGTAGTCTGCCAGCGAGACCAATCCGTAATAATGGGACAGAACCATGTCTGTTTTAGCATCATAATAAATCATTTCTTCAATTAGATTATTGGTGTTTTTGTGGAGCTGAAACAGATCGAGCATATCCAGGTGTAGAAAGTAATCGCTCTCATAATGAGCACTGCCTAATGCATTTCGCATCAATGGGCCACTGGCGAGCTGCATCGATTCATGCTCAATATTGGTCAGAATATTCTCCACCCTGTCTTTGAGCAAGTTCAATGAGGCCATATTGTTATCCTGGAATTGTTCGGTCAGTTTGATCATCGAGAAATGATAGTACGCGCTTCCGGCAAGCACCACCGGGATGACCACCGACATGCAGCCCAACCAGATCAGTCTTTTCAGATAACCATTCGTTGCGAACCAGCGGTCAAGCGCTGATTGGATGGTATGCATTACCCGCCTCATGGAATCACCCCCGTATGCTGCCTTAGGCTCATTTTCGCATGTCTCTGTTCGGGTTCATTATATCAAGAGAGGTACCCGGATACACTCCCAAACGTCCAGCGTGGGGACGTAAATTTTCAGTTTATTTCCGGACCGTTCTGCCTTCAGCTTCATTCCTGCGATTAAAGCTTCAGCGTCTCCTGCAGAAGTATCCTCCCCTGAACGAACTGTAATCTCAATATCATGGATGGGGAGCACAGCTGACAGCGGTCTGCGTCCTGCCCCGTTCACCAGATGAATCAGCAGGTCGTTATCCTTGCGGAAAACAGTCAGCTGTAAACCTGGCGCTTCCGAGATCGATACCAGAGCTTTATTGTTCAACTGCACATGAACGGCATTGGCAAACAACCGGAAATGTTCCTCCAATTTGAATTCCTGTATGAGCCCGCTAAGCGAAAACGGGAAATATAAGGTCTGCCCTGTGCCAAAGCTTCGCAACAATGCCAGCGGAAGATCGGTTTGTTTAACAGCCAGTGAGGCCCGTTCCGGAGGCGCTCCTACACTTTCCAACGGAGAAAACGGAGGAACTAACGTTGCCAATACCTGCACATTCACATCCTTGGGCTGACAGTACATCACCTTGCCTCGATGCGGTATCAGTTCCGTTTCCTCCAGCTTCCGCTGCAGTGGATTCCCTTCGTTGGCTGTAATAGAGTTCTGTTCAAACCGCAGGTAGGATGCAGCCAAATACTCGCTCTCCTGCATTTCCCCGGAAATACCAAAGAGGTCCATCAGCATCGAATCCGTCGGTTCATCCATCTTCGGCAGCTCTCCCTCTGCGATAAGACTGCCTCCCTGACTCACATAATCGCGGAGTAAATCTATAAAATGGGATGAATGTGTGAATCCTTCAGGCAAAATAACGACCGGATAGTGGTTCAGGTTCACAGTGCCCACCTGTTCAGGCAGAATCACATCAAAGGGAATGTGCTTATGGATGAGCGCCTCCGCCAAGCCTTCCGCTGAACGATTGGCACTCCACATGAGTGCCACCTGGTTCACGGGTTGTGCGCCGTCCATATGGGAAGCAAGCTTCGCTGCATCCCTGTTGACCTCTGTTACGGTTCGCAAAATCCGCTTATCCGTAATCGTATCCGGGATTCCGGTTAATGAATGCCAGAGCTGACCGCCATTGGCTGGAATCTGCGAGAGCCAGAAGCGGTATTCGGCAGGCGGAAGCCCGGTATGCCGCCAGTCCATGCCAGGGCAAGAATGTACAATGCCGAAGGGATCAGGACGACCCGGAACGGAACGCCCCACCTTGATACTGAGCGCAGGCTGCCAGAACTCCGGGATACGGGTGTGCCCCAGCGACAACACATCCTGCGGTTCAGTACAGAGCATATCAGTGATGGACACCCGTTTCTCCAGATTGTCCCGATGCAGATTATAGTACAGGATCATCGGCACCTCAGGCCGAACAGCCTTGATCTCCTGATACATCCGGCCCAGATTATCATCAAAGCAGCGGGCTCCAAAATCAGACGCCAGCTCTGCTGAAGTAGTCGGCAGCTCTGTTCCATAAATCCCCTTGTATTTCTTCTGACAATTGGAGCATTGGCAAAATATATATCCGGGTGCGTTGAAGAAGACACCGTCAATCTCATAACGTTCCAGTGCTTCCCGGATTACAGGAACCGCCAGTTCTTCGTTGCGGTAGCCCCCGTTAATGCAGGTCGACATCAACAGAGGCCAGGCCCCCGGGCGGGTGGCACCGATAATATCCGGCTGTCCCCCTTCCTTGCGGACAAACCACTCGGGCTTCTGCAAATAAACGGAGTCCTCTGCCTTGCTGAAATCAAAGCGGGCAATAAAGCGAATCCCGCGCAGATGACAGCTCTGGATCATATCCCGCAGCAGGTCGCTGCCGCGGGGCAAGTATTCATTTTGAACATGAAATGCGACATTCGATCGGTACCAGGCATAGATTCCACCCACATTAAACACCATGGCATTGGCACCCATCTCGAGCATTTGTTCCGCAAGCCTTTCGGGATCAATCTTCTCGGTGTCCTTCACCTGCATGTTAGGTTGAATGATGCGCAGCGGCTGCTGCCACCAGGGACGTTGTTGCTTATCGCTCAGTATGGGAGTTTTCATCGCTTCTCCTTAACATCGTTATTGTTGATTAAACTGCTCATAAGCCTTGGCCATTTCCTGATAGGCCTGCTTAATGTCCGGCTGGCTGTTCAACTTGTCTACATAGGCTCTGAATTCTTCGCCACTGATCTGTCCAACAATCGTTCGGGTCAACATGGAGCTGTACTCGTCTGCATATTTGGGCCATGTCTCTCTCCAGGCCTCCGAGGTAATCACACGGTAGAAGTCGATCTTTCCAATTTCGTCGAAATTCTCGACTTCCTTGATTTTGGCGTCATTATAGGCTTTGTCTCCGGAAGCACTAATCACTTTGCCCCACTTGGCATAGGCGAGCACACCTGCCCCTTTGCTCGTTGTGTTCACTTCCTTGACCCCTTGCTCCGTCAGCACTTTCTGACCATCCTGTTCCGTATAGTGCGTACCCTCGATGCCATAGTAGGCAAAGTCCGTCATTTCCTGGGAAGCGGTCAGATCAAAATACTTCAGAAGCTGCTTCACCTTCTCTTCAGGCACCTTCTTGGAAATGTAGAATCCACCCGCGACTCCGGTCTCCAGACCGACCGCTGCGTCACCATGAGGACCTGTCAGTGACAAGTTCAGAATTTTGGCGTCAGGCTGCCCTGATTTTTTCATGGCCTGCTCCCATTCATGATCCCACCAGATTGGACGTCCATAAGAAGCCGCCCGGTTGGTCTTGAAAAGTTCTTCGGCCTGAATCTCCTTCATGACGGCATATTCCTTGGACAGCAGCCCATCGGCGTACAGTTCCCGGAACCATTCGACCATCTCCACATATTGCGGTGTTAATCCAGGGCTCATCAGCCCGCCATCGTTATCATAGGTTGGATTATATGCTCCGAATCCGGCCTGGAACATGGCAGGTGGGTTGTTGACAAATAATAGGCCAACCGTGTCCTTCTTGCCGTTGCCATCCATATCACTGTCCACGATTTTCTTCAGGGCTTCTCGATATTCCTCAAACGTCTTGGGAATCGGCAGATTCAGCTGCTTCAGCCAATCCTCCCGAATTTTCAGTCCCCCATCAACCCGGGAACGGGAGCGTGGGACGGCGTAAATACTCCCTTCCACCGACAGGTATTTGAGCGCATCCGGCGCCAGATTCTCCTTCAGGTTCGGATATTCGCTGAGATCTCCAAGGAATGGAGTCAGGTCCCAGAACGCGCCGTTCTTGATCGCGGTAATCAGCGTGGGGCGAATCTGATTCTGGTAGGCTACGACTTCTGGCAGATCACCGGAGGCAAGCAGCAAATCCAGCTTCGTATCCAGATCGCCTGAAGGCACCCATTCAATATCGAGTTTGGCGTTGGTGCGCTTCTCCCATTCGGTCCAGTATTCGTTGTTCATATCGGGAATTTCATTGTACAATCCGGCAAACATCTTGATGTCCAGCGGCTGGTCTCCACCGGATTCTCCGCTATTTGTGCTGCCTGCCGTTTCACCTGAACCACTGTTCCCCGTGCACGCCGCCAGCATGGTTACTGCCAGAAGCATGCAGAGCCATGTCGTCCATCGTTTGTTCCCCTTGTTCATTCCGCCTTCATCTCCCTTATCGTCAGATTGGTAAGCGTTTGCATTTATAAATAAAGCACGATTTAACTTCAGCTGCATTCAACCTTTGACGGAGCCAATCATGACACCTTTGGCAAAATGCTTTTGCAAAAATGGATACACGATCAGGATCGGCACCATGGCGAGTACGATCGACGCCATTCGAATGGTCTCCTGCGGCACGACGCTTTCATCACTTGCCCCAGCCTGAGCTACGGCGACGGAGTTTGAATCGATAACGAGTGTCTTGATGAGCAGCTGCAGCGTCCATTTGCTTGAATCGGATAAATAGATCAATGCATTGAAATACGCATTCCAGTGTCCTACCGCGAAAAATAATGTAAACGTGGCGATCGCTGGCATGGATAACGGAACAATAATCCGGAAAAATGCCGTGAGATCACTGCATCCATCAATCTGTGCGGCATCCTCCAGCTCCGAAGGCAGCGATTCCAGAAAGCTTTTGATCACAATCAGGCTCCAGGCATTCGTCAGTCCAGGCAAAATCATGGACCAATAGGAGTTCAGCAGTCCCAGCTCCTTCACGAGCAAGTAATTCGGAATAATCCCCGCACTGAACACCAAGGTAAAAATAACCAAGCCCATTATCCACTTATGCCCGGGCAGAGAGCGTTTGGTTAATCCATAAGCCATGGTGAAGGATACAATAATATTCAGTATGGTGCCTACAACCGTAATAAACAACGTGCTTTTAAACGCATTGATAAAACTGTTGGTTGATAAAATATACCGGTAGGATTCCAGCGACCACTTCTCCGGGAACAGATAAAACTTGAGCGGCACATACACCTTCGGATCGGTAAACGAAACGCTGAAGACATATAAGAACGGGAATATACATACCAGCGAGATCAAAGCAACCAGACTATAATTGATCCAGTCGAAGAGCGTGAGCCCTTTTTTCTGCACAACAAAGCTCATAACCTATCCTCCTTTCTGACAGACCACACCCATCGGATTAATAGATGCCTTCATGTCCAAGTCTTCTTACAATTTTGTTGGCAGCCACAATTAGGAACAATCCAACCAGTCCCTTGAACAGCCCCACGGTAACCCCAATGCTGATCTTGCCTTGCAATATCCCGTACGTATAGGAATACGTATCAAATACCTCTCCAACCGAACGAACCAACGGATTCATCATCAGCAAAATTTGTTCAAATCCCGTATCGGCCATGCTGCCGAGGCGTAGGATCAGCAAAATGATAATGGTCGGCCGGATGGCAGGCAGCGTAATATGCCAGATTTGCCGGAACCGTCCGGCTCCGTCAACAACGGCAGCTTCATACCGCTGAGGGTCCACTCCCGCCATCGCCGCGAGGAAAATGATCGTTCCCCAGCCGGCTTCCTTCCACATGCTCTGAGCCGTAAGCAGCCCCCAGAAATAATTCGGTTCCGATAGAAACGAAATCGTATCTCTGCCGCTCTGTGCAATCAGCTTGTTCACAATGCCGACGTCCGTGGAGAGCAGAAAAAACGTCATACTGGCAACGACGACCCAGGACAGAAAGTGCGGTAAGTACACAATCGACTGGTTGATGCGTTTAAACGTCTCATGCCGAATTTCGTTCAACATGAGTGCCAGCAGAATCGGCAGCGGGAAATGGAATACCAGTGCGATCAGATTAATGGCGAGCGTATTTCGCAGCATGATGTAGAAGTTGGAGCTGGCAAACAGCTCATTAAAATGCTTGAATCCCACCCATTCACTTCCCGTAAAACCGAGGAACGGATTGTAATCCTGAAAAGCCAGCAGCAATCCCCAGAGAGGTACAATCTTGAACAGCAGGAAATACAGCAGCCCCGGCAAAATAAGCAAATAAATCATTCGGTGTTTGTACATTCGTGACAAAAGGCTGCCGGATTGCAGCTTGCCCGTGGCACGGTTCACCTTCGTTATCTGGGGTTTCATTCGATTAATGTCACCTCTTTCTTCGGGACATGTTCCATTTCGATTAGAATGGCTTCATACCGCTTCAGTTCGGGTATGGTTAGTCTGACTATGTTCCCCTCGGCATGAATGGGAAGGGTCTGCGTCGAATCTAATGAATACGCCCGAACAGGTACTCCTATATCGCGAAACTCAATCGTGCGGTTATATAGCGGTATCGCTTCCATATATGTCGTTCCGTTAAAACCGGACAAGTTCAGGAGCTGGAGAAGCACATCGCCCTGTTCCGTCCGATTCAGAAATAGCTCCGTGCTGGCAGGCAGATCATTCTTTAACACGTTCTCCCCGATCAACCGGGCCAGAATATCCACCACGGCATGTTTGTGATCTTCGAAACCGTGCCTGTAATACAGAACACCCGGATTCCACGTGTAATAGGCTGCTGTACCACCGGTTGGCGGATTGGAGATTCCCAGTCCGTAACTCTCCCCCACCCGGTGTCCATACGCCCGTTCAGGCGGACCGAACGATGCAGGTTCAATATACGGCATGCAGCAATTCGTTTTGGATGGGTCAAATTTTACGTGATCAAAACTACCGCTAACCGTGATCCACTCCCGGTCCTTCAGACTGGGGAAACGATCGGCATCTGCCACTTGAAGATAAGCGGCTGGAAGCAAGTTGGTATTCCCTGTGTGCACAGCTCCGAACCAGTCTGATAATGCTTCTGCATCCTCTCTTAAGGCGTTTCCTGTAGCAAGCAGCGCTGTGCCTTGGCTGAGCAAGTTGCTCAACGTTCTCTTGGTATCGATGTGAGGCCTTTGTAAACCAGGCAGGATGACTGCTTTCACTGCGGCCAGCTTATGTGCCATGGCGGTAATCCGGTCTTCGACAATGACATCGAACAGGACATGGGCTTCTTTTAACATTTTGAACAGACCCAAATATTCAGTCCCTGCCTCTGGTGCCTTGGGTTTAATCAAAATGACTTCAGCCATGGAAGCAAGGCTTCCATAGATATGTTCATGTGCTGCATGATACCGGAAAATGTCCCGGGCTACTTCAAAATTCTTCCGATCCGGATATCCCTCGAAGGCTCCTATAATACAGAAATCGAGTCCGGACCCGCTCGCGATGTTCTGATATAGCCTTATTTCCGTCTCATGGGGCGAGACCCCGGTGAACCGATAGGTCAGATCGATGGCATTAATGCTGCAATTGCTGACTATTTTATCGTCCCAGCTGCTCACTACGGAGGCCACATTCTCTGAGGCGGAATACTGCCATAAAGGCAAGCTTCGGGTTAGCGATGTATTTGATTCCTTGCGAATGATATCAACCCTGTGCGGGTGGTAGGTGCTTATGGCTATATCCGGCCAGCGTGACTTCACCCTGTGATGAATTTTGCTCAAAATCTCTCGGGAGGTTAACTCCTGAAAATGAAGATACGCTTTATGCAATTCATGCTCCGGCCCCGTGTAGTTCAGCAGTTCAGCCCCGCAGATCTCCTGGAAACAACGCCTGCAGTTGTCACAGTAACAAGGTCCATAATGGTTGCCGCTGTAATCCCAATGCTGGTATCCGAACATATTGAAGAAAATGCCGTCCACCGGATACTTCTCAAGCACTTCTATAATTGACTCGATGGACTTCTCCTGCTGATATTCCCCATTCAGGCACGTATGCACAATCCCGTAGTAATTCACTTCCTGTCCGTTACGGTCACGATAAAACCATTCCGGATGTGCCTCAAACAGTGATTCGTGCGCCTTGCTGAAATCGAAGCGGGCAATAAATTTCATTCCGAGCGCATGGGCCTTCGATATGGCCTCCTGCAGTAAATCGGTTTGAAGATAAGGTGTGACATATTGATGCTCCAGTGCAGATGGATAAAAGGCAAAAATCCCTCCCGCATTCATCATTAGCACATTGGCTTGAAACTCCTGCATCTCCTCCATCAACAGGTCCACATTCATGTCCGCATCAATCTCGCGGAGATTGTTTTGAATCAGGCGAAGGCGGTTGGAAGACCACCAGTTCATTCGCATCATCCTCCTCTTGTCTGCGATGTACCTTAACGGTATACCTTAGGCAGCAGGCACAGTAGGGACATTTTTTGCAGATGTGAAGAAGGAAATATATGTCCGTTCTACCCGGGAAGATGTACGGCATGATGGCAAACGCTGCGGAAAGGAAGACAAAAATTGTCTGATTGCTATGCTTTTGAACGTTTTACTTCAGAAGCAGATTCAGAAGAATCAAAATCCCATATGCTGTACAAGCTAACGGAAACTTCCTTGGACGGAAAGGAGGATTCCCATGAGCCGTGAGAAGGGTGAAATCACGATATGGCTGTCCTTTTCCATCATTCTGCTCAGTGCCGGACTCGTATGTCACGTGCTGTCTATCCCGGCCATTTTGGACCAGGCTGGCAGAGACGGGTGGCTATCTGTAGTGGCTGCTGCGCCTTTTTTCATGCTTTTTCTATGTATGATGTTCGTAATCATTCGCCGGGTACGCGGACAGCGCTTGACGGACTGGATCACGCGGGAGTTCGGTGCTGTATTTTCCTGGATCTTCCGTATTTCAGCCTCTCTTCTGCTGCTCGCACTTGCCACACATACCTTATATGAGACAACGAACTGGACGGTATCCACCTATCTGCAATTCACCCCGCCCTACGTGCTCGCAGGAGTGGGCGCGTTGGTTGCGGCTTGGTCTGCTGCCAAAGGAATCCGCTCCATTGCGATGACTTCTAGCATCCTGCTCCCCTTTGTCATTCTGCTCGGGTATTTTGTAATGTCTGCCAATATGAAATACAAGGACTACGGACAGTTGTTCCCGATCATGGAATATGGTGCCGGTCCTGTCATGAAAGGCATGATCTATTCACTCGCAGGGCTGATGGAGATCTGGATCCTGATGCTGTTTCAGCACGATGTGAAAGGCAAAATTCGTTGGTGGCATATACTGCTGCTGGGATTATTCATGCTCACCATGGCGGTCGGCCCCACCCTGGGAGCTATTGTTGAATTTGGTCCGGAGGAAGCGGCCAAGCAGCGAAATACTCCTTATGAACAATGGAAACTGGTGAATATCGGAAAACTACTCCAGCACGTAGACTTCCTATCCATCTATCAGTGGCTGAGTGGTTCTTTTGCCAGAGTGGCTATCTCCATCTATCTCATTGTGGATCTGCTTGATTTTCGGAGGCCGAGAAAGAGGTACATTGCAGTACTGTTCATCACCTTCATCATGTGCTTCATAGCCGTACAGTGGTGGCGAATTGATTACGTCGACTATTATGTGAGCCACATTCAGTTTCCCGTGATGCTCACCTACGTATCCATTGTCACCGTCCTGTTGACTCTGGCCGCGCTCATACACAAAAAAGACAAGGAGGCTCCTGCCCATGCCGATCACAACCACACCCAAGAAGGACCATCAACCGGCTGAGCCCTTTCGAATCAATGAACATAGCCTGAAGACGTTTTTTGCCGGATCGGATGATGTCATCATCAGCAGTCACATGATCGGGGAGTCTCCCGTACAGATTATTGTCGTGTATTGCAGCGGTATGGTGGACAGCAAATCCATATACGATATTATTCTTCCTGAATTGTCGCGCGCTTACGAGCGTACGCACTTCCTTCGTACATCGGATATTGAGAGATCCATTACCCTTCAATGGACCCGTATGGATTTGCAGGATACGCTGGGTGCAGAACTGATGTCCCTTCGGGTATTCGAGGGGCATATGCTCATCTGCATTCCTTCCCTTCAGACGATGTGGAGCATGGATATCTCCAATATTCCTACGCGTACACCGGAAGAATCCACCACTGAGGTATCCATCCGCGGATCAAGGGATGGCTTTATCGAACGGCTATCGGTGAACATCGCCTTGATTCGTACACGTCTGCGTACAGCCGACCTGGCCTGTAACATCGAATTAGTCGGTTCACGTTCCGTGACCAAAGTGGCTCTTATGTATATCAAAAACATTGCCAACCCCGATCTGATTGACGATGTCCAGAATCGGCTGCGCAAGATTGATACGGAACGAGTCATGACCGCCAACGAGCTGGAGGAATTAATTTCTCCTTCGAAAATTACGCTTTTCCCGGTCACCCACTACACCGGCAGGCCCGACTTTGCAGCAGAATGTCTGCTGAATGGCCGCTTTATTCTCATCGTGGATGGCAATCCTAGTGTCATTATCGGTCCGGTTAATCTGTTTCTGCTTCTCAAATCTCCCGAAGATGCCAGTTTCCCCTTTTTGCCGGTGAATGTGGGCCGCATGCTGCGCTTTATCGGATTATTGGTGACCATATTCCTGCCTGGTTTCTATATCGCTCTAACTTCATTTCATATGGACCAGCTGCCCTTCCCGCTGGTTGCCACGATCTCGGTTGGGCGAATGGGGCTGCCAATGGAATCTGGCGTAGAAATGTTTCTCATCATGCTTCTGATGGAGCTGTTCCGGGAGGCAGGGGTACGGCTTCCCAGTGCCATTGGCCAGACACTAACCGTGGTTGGTGGACTGATTATCGGGGATTCAGCCATCCGCGCCGGCATGGTTTCACCACTCATGATTGTCGTCATTGCCGTCACGGTCGTCGCCGGGGCAACGATTGTGAATCAGGTGATGACCAGTTCGGTTCTGATTCTGCGCTTTTTCTGTTATGTACTTGGAGCGTCCCTTGGCATATACGGGTTCATTCTGTCCATTATCCTGTTCCTGATCTATCTGACTGATCTCAAGTCATTCGGCATTCCTTACCTGACACCACTGACGCCACTTAATTTCAAACAGGCCCTCGCTTCCCTATTCAAGCTGCCGAAGGGCTGGATGAAACGCAGACCCGTGTATCTCGAAACGCAGAAGCCACGCAAAGAAGGCAATGATCGATGAAACGGCAGATACGCCGTTGGTCGTTAGGTCTGCTCAGTCTTGCTCTGTGTTTCGTGACAAGCGGGTGCTGGAGTGCCTATGAGATCCAGCAGGTCGACTACGCCAAGGCAATCGGCGTCGATTATAAAGACGGGATGTATCACGTGTACGTGCAGACCATGGACTTTGCCAGTGTAGCCAAGAGTGAGAGCTCAACCAAAAATGAGGAACCCCCTCCCATATGGGTTGGACATGCAACTGGCAAAACATTGAACCTGGCTATAAACGAACTATTCCGGAGTGCCCAGCTCCATATTGCCTGGGGTCATGTGACAGCAATCGTTATGGCCGAGAGCATTCTGACAAGCAATCATATCAAGGGTGTGTTTGATATGCTCGGACGCTTCCCCGAATCCAGATACACAACTTGGGTGTATGGCACTCGTGAGCCTTTGGAAAATATAATGAGTGCCACGTCCATCTACAACATGTCGCCGCTGGACAGCATTCTTCACAACCCGCTTCCCAGCTTTCTGGAGGAGTCTCTTTTTCCTCCGGTGCTCAGTTTCAAGCTCATTGCCACCCATAACGATCCGTCCACAACAACCTATCTGCCATGTATTTCACTGAATAAGGAGCATTGGTCGCAGAACAAAAAGAAACATGAACTGTTTGTGATCGAGGGGGCCTTTTTCGAAAGAACCGGCAATAACTTCGAATATTTGCCCCGGCCCAAAATTCCAGGATACCACTGGCTGCTCAAGGATTTGCGGCGCGCACCACTGATTATTGAGAGAGACGGAACCACCTATGGGGTTTTAAGTGTGGGCCTGCCCAACATCAAGATTAATCCTGTCGTTCAGGGGAATGAAGTACACTTCAATATCGATGCCAAATATTTGACAGCCTTGTACGAATATCTCACTCCCATTTCCTATGATGAAATGGTTCATTTTAGCGAGAAGACGTTGCGGGATCAGATTCTGCAAACATACCGTCAGGGTCTGAAACGCGGAGTCGATATCTATGGCCTTGAGGAGAAGCTGTACCGCAAGAACCCAAGCCTGTGGCGTAAGCTGTCCAATAATGGTTCGAAGATGATCCTGACGGAGGACTCCATTCAGAACCTGAACATCAAGATTACCATTCCCTATACGGGTAAATTTCGAAGAAGAGTATAGCAAATCAGAAGCAGTAAGCCCGCTTGTTTGGTTAAAACCGAACAAGCGGGCTTATTTAATGACAGTCCGAACAGCAGGACTGGAACATTGTAATAAAGAGTATTCGTATATTGATTCAACCAGCCAAAACGGTACACCGCCGAATTCTAATTTTACACTTGTCACAACTGTGTACTGTTTAAAACTATTTCATACTCAAATAAAAAGAGTAATTCTTACTTCAAAAGAAAAAGACCTCCTAAGGAAGAGGGTCTGTAGCTTATTCTGTTTCAAGTTGATTAATCTGCATTGTACAAATAATTATGAATGCCGTCTTGTACTTTGTTGTTATGCCTCATTTCAAAATAAATAAGTACCAGTAAGACAGTTATCAGCACCAGTAAAACAGACACAATTTTTTGAAAATTTTTCATTGCCAGTCATAACCTCCGTTAAATGAGTTACTTAAATCATACATGTGTTGAACAGCACTGTGCCATGCGGTGACATGGCTTATTGTAAGTCCTGTATAAGGATATGCAGAAGCTGCCTTCCAACTGGTGCCGAGTTGAAAGCTATCTGTTGATTGAAGATTCTGTAAGAAATCTAATGTAATTACCCATTTTGATGTCACTTCTTATAATATTCCATAATCCTTAGACGAGTGGTCAGGATCAGCACCTGAGGAATGAGCACGAAAACGATATATATAATGACAATTAACCATAAATGTGCCGCAAAATTCTCCGCACCGAAAGTCGGCTGCGGACGCTCAATAAAATACCACCAGCACGGGATGGCCACTAACCAGGTCAGCCCTGTCGAGATGAACATCTCCTCAATCCCGCTCCACAGAAAACAAAATAAAGCAACAAAGAGAATGGGACCCGCCCATGATTCCAATATCGGCCCCCAGCTCTGAAAGATGAAAATAATGGCTGGATACAGCAGTGTAAAGGTCCAGCGCCAAATCGGGTTGTTATAGATGTGCATTGCCTCCTCCTTGTCTGTCGCTAAAATTCCAACTAAACTAAATTTATATTTATACCTTTTACCATAAAAGGAGATATACACCTAATGAGAATAAAGCTATTAACGGTAGTTCTTTTGCTTATTTTTACATTTGTAATAGGATGTTCGAGCATGTCCACATCAGATCAACAAAAAATGGTAGAAATCGCTACGCCTATCAGTGCCCAGTACATCAAGCAATATTACAATGCTGAATTTGTTGTAACCAGCTATGATATTGATGATCCTTCAATCCATTCGCGTCTTTACCTGTACGGTTATGTAACGGGACATGAAGATGAACGGATTACAGTTTCGTATAACTATGACAGACAGGAAGTTCTCAGTGTCGAAGGACCGGGTTGGTTTATGGATAACCGTAATCCAAAAAAGGAAGTTCCCTCATCCTAAGGAATCACTGCAATGAAATAGCTATGTTAACAAAAATCGACCCGGAGAACTCCCGGTTCTTTTTGTGTAACCGTTAGATGTAGTTCATTTGTAATAATTACCTCTTATTCAAATAAATTAATTATAAATCAAGATGCGTACACCGAAAACAAAGGTCAGAAAAAATAAGCTAAAAGTCTGCAATTGAGGCAATCGAAGGACCATCACCAATGGATTAATGTAGGCTGTTGTTACCAGAACTTTTGGGGATATGGGTAATTTCAGGAAAGAATTTCTGCGGAAAAGGCATGATTCGATATATGTTGGCTCATACTACCTTCAGGAAAAAATTGAAGGAGTGACAACATGAGCTTGAAAAGCATCATTGCAGTCGGTGCAATCCTGACCTGTTCATCTTTACTATGGGGATGCGGGAATAACGGGAATAGTGCAAACCAGGCATCACAGCAAAATGAACCAGAGGTTCAAGTTGAAAGCTGGAATGACCCCAAGCGACTTGAGGCTTCTCATCTTGAGGCTCTGGAGCGTATGGAGAAAGATCATATCCACCGAATGGTCTCATTGAGTGCACATACCGATGGGGATCAGGTGATGACCACACTCGAACGATCCAGTCAAAAGCTTGAGGAAATGAGACCACTTGCTGAAATGCTTCAGCATGAAGGGCACCCCGCATTGCTGCAGCGAATTCAGGACATGTCAGGTGATATCGAAGGATCCAAATCAGCACTGACCGAGATGAAAAAGAACCCTGGAGACGGTAAGGTCAAAATCCAGTCTTCCAAAACCGATGCTTTGCATCATATCAGCAGTTTCCGTGAATATCACCAGTTTATGCAAGGGCAAGTGCAACCTCTCGAACAGAAACACCCGCAAGGGTCACACTAAAATAAAGTTAACTCAGAGAACCGCTAACCATTGGAATGCTCCATTCTGGTGATTTGTGGTTCTCTCTTTTTCACTAATTAATTCCAAATATAATTGTAATATGTTATATATAAAGGGGTTGCATCGTTATTTTAATGAAAAAGAAGAGCTGTATTAGTATTAAATAGAAAATTTAAACTCCTTTTTTAGAAAGTAACAACATCCTACTCAATTAATAGTAGCAAGGAGTACTCAAGTGAACATGCCCATAAAAAAATATTTTACTTTTTCTTTCTTATTCATATGCATCTTTTTATTTTCTGGATGTATGTCTAACGAACAAAAGGAAACTTTAGAGAAAGCCCAGCAAGTGAGTCTCGCCTATCTTAAGGAGAACTATGGTGTGGATGTAGAGTTCACAGATCACAAATTCCTTCCCGCTGACCTGAGTCATAATGTGAGTTTGAGCGGACATGTAAAGAATAATAAAAATACGGAGATTACAATTCTCGTCAATTATGATACTTTTGAAGTGCAGAATGCGATTGTTCCCAAAGAGATTCTTGATCAGAAGAAGTAGAATCCAAATACATCTATACATACAACCTGACCCGCCGCTGCCATAACTTCAAAACACTACTCCTCTTCGCTCGCACCCAGATACGTTATGAACGCTGCCAGGGCGATGACCACGTAAATGTTAATCCATACTTTGGCCGCACCATAGGTTATATTGAAGAACCCCAGATACATAAAATCTTCACCCTGTTCAACCGATTGGAATACAAGCAATAAACACAGTAATATGCAGTACACCACAACCGTTAGTGCGCTGATTCTCAGTCTTCTTCCTTCATCCATTCGAAAGATCAGCAGAGCACTGAATAGAATGGCAACAAAAAAAACGGCAAATAACATAAGTACCTCCCTTGTCTCTTGATGTCAATCTTTTGCTCTCCTACACAAGGTAATTACCCTCTATGCTTCAATCTCATTCCAACCACAGCGACACCCATATGAACATGCTAAATAACAGTACTGGCGTAAGTGCCCCCGTCGCTAAAATAACCCACAGTGTTACCGGTTTTACATTTTGGAAGTAGGTGTCGAACTTATGCATTCGTCCTTTTCGCCATTTGGCAAACTTGAGCTGTCTGATCATTCGGTTCAGGACTCTTTGCCGCTGCTCGCCGTCCTCTATATCTTCCAGTTCACGCCTCAACTCTTCATATAATTGTTCCTCTTCAAGCTCTGCTGCCACTGTGGTTGTAGTCATCCTTCATACCCTCCCCTTGTCAAAACCTACTGAAATAGTCCTCTGTTACATGTTAAATACCATCCAAGCATCGTCCCGCCATTTCTAACCCTCTACCTAATCAACACATAAACCACCTCAAAGTTTAGACTTTAGTCGAAATTAAAATAAACCAAAAAGCCCGGGCAGGCCCGGACTTGGTTGAACATTATTTTTTCTTCTGATTCGTTTATTCAAGTTCCACAATCATTTATATTTGAAGCGTTACACGTTATCCATAAATTTAATGCAAGAATGACTTTACGCTTAGCCGATCAATTCATTCAGACACACTGCACCCTGTGCACGCACGTTCACGACAATAATTGGTGTTTCTAGCATGCCGTGCATCCAGGACATATACTCATCGACTTTGTCGTTTGGAAGGATAGTGAGGATTACCCCTGCGAATCCACCACCGTGGATACGGCAGGCACCATCGCCCAGGTTTTGCAGATAGTTTTCGGTCAGGGCAAGCGCAATCCCAATCTCCTGCTCCTTCACAGAACCACTCTGATATACATTCTGGAGCCACTTCCAGGACGAGTTCCCTGACGCTGTAATCAAATTCAGGAAGTCCGCAAAACGTCCATCCCGCAGCGCCTGCACCTGGCCATCTACCCGGTTATTCTCCTCCAGGAAATGAAGTGCACGCAGCACCGCACGATCTCCCGCAGCTTCACGTACCTGCTTGAGGTTCGCGTAGATATTCTCGGCTGTAATCTCCCGAACATACTCTTGGCCCAGCGCCTGAGCAACCGCTCTCATCTCATACGGCACGGCAGCGTAATCTTCGGTCAGATCGGCGTGGTTTCCGCCTGTATTTACAATCACCAGGGAGTAGCCATTCTGTTGGAAATCCCATTGCACAGGTTCAATGACTGGCTCAGCCGGGTTCGCAAAATCAATTGCAATCAGACCACCATAAGCACAAGCCATCTGATCCAGCAGACCGGAAGGTTTATTCCAATATTGGTTTTCCGCATACTGACCAATCTTGGACATCACCACAACATCCAGCGTACCTTCGTTGTAGAAATGATTCAGAATTGTACAGATCAGCATCTCGAAGGAAGCCGACGAGCTTAGACCCGATGCCGAGAACACGTTACTGGAGATGTAGGCCTGGAAGCCGCCCACCTTGTATCCAAACTCTCCGAATCCCGCAGCCATACCGCGAATCAACGCCGTCGTACCGTCGTCTTCTGCCTTCGGCGTCAGATCTGTGAGATCGATTACATATTTCTTGTCATAACCTTCCGAATAAAAGGTAATTACGAATTCCGCGGTTGGTGCCGCCACTGCAATCGTATCCAGTGTAATGCTGCCTGCCAGTACCTTGCCATGGTTATGGTCCGTATGGTTACCACCAATCTCACTGCGTCCTGCGGCGCTAAACAATTTGCTGCCCTCTTGTACACCAAAGTACTCTTCAAAAGTAGCATTCAGCTTCGTGTAACGTGCAGTCTGTTCCTCGACCTGCTGCTGTCCGTACATTTGAGCAAGCAATGCTTGGCCTTCTGCGGACTGGATCAGTTGTAATGGTTGTGTCGTCATCTCTACTCCTCCTATGGGTATGTAGCGTTTATTTATGCTGTGGGTGAAGAATGTTTTGCCTTTGGTTTCTTAGCCATATTCCTCTCCCATTATCTCAGCTTCGCTCCTGAAAAGGTAGGGCAGAATTGAAAGTTTGTAAACGTTTTATGAAATGTATTGGATGTGTCATGCAATAGGGTTAATCTTTTGTATTTTCAACAGGTTCAACTTCAATCTGATCAACGATGAACTCGTTCTTGGCCTCGTCATATGTGTAGGTCACATTAAAATCACATACATATGTGGGAGATATCCCAACAGATCCGGGAAGATTTAATTTAATTTTCTGATTCTCCAGCCTATAGATTGTTACTCCGCCAAACCCAAGCTCATTTTGTTCGTAATCTGGAGCTGGATCGAAATCATAATTGAAGTTATAGACTTGTCCTTGTACTTCTGCTGCAATCGCTAACGTACCATCCCCGTTCTTCTTAACATGCGATTCAATGTAATTCGCTACAATGTCTTCGTAACTCTGTACTCTAATTTCGGAGAAATCATCGGCGTTCACGACATGAATATCATAATTATTTAATCCGGTTCCTCGTCCAGTTTGGATAATTACTACAGCTTCTTCCTTACCGTCCCCCGTAAGATCCGTATAGTGCACCTGCGGGTCCGTTCCCATATCTCCAAGATAGTACCAATCAAAGTCTTTGATATCCTATTTTGAATCAAAATGCAACCTATCAGCGCAAGAAATACGAGCGAGCCGCCGCCAAATTCAGAAAATACTACGTTAATACAGAGGAGGAAGGAGCCAATGAGCAACGACCCCGGCCAAGACCTGAAACCCCTATTTCAGAGAGTTGAACCCTCGGGCACCGCCCTTCAAAATCGAATCATGAACAGTATTGAAGAAAGAACATTTAAAAAGGAGCAATTTTTCGTGAAATATAAAGTAAGTCTTCTTCTCATAGCAGGTATGCTGCTGACCGCCTCGACCGGATTTGCTGCCGTTAAATACCAATCCTTAACCAATGACTAGGGGAAGGTTCTCTTTGAAGAAAAGCCGATGTCCACTTCCACTGGCCCCGAACGTACCGAAGACGAAAAAAAGCGGATTTCCAGAATGAATGATATTTGGGTAAACGACATCAAACCAGGTGAAGCTGCGATCATCTATGTCGTGCCAAACAATCCAAATCACGTCCTTGATCTCAAAGCGAATTCACATATCGTAAAGGATTTTGCTGAATTAAAAAAAATGTTACATGTACCCGGTATGCCCATTTCCAAGGAACTCTCTGGCTCAACCACATATACATTCCAAAAGGCAAGCGTGCATATGGAGCACGCAACTGATCTGAATAGGCTCTCCGAAGAGGAAAAAGCGGAAATCGCCAAGAAGCTGCTAGGTGAAGCCCAAGCTGCTGGCAAAGATTATGCTCTGATGCCAGTGGGCTTTACGGATGATTTCTGGTTATCGTTCCTAACCTATACCAGCGGCAAGAATGAAATTACACTAAGTATTCTAAACAGAAAGGATACGGGAACGGTCACAGCCTCCTATGACGATAGACTGAACAATACCAGCCACAAAATAAAAATACACGGACAGGACGTGATTCAGAGAACCTATACAGGTGATTCCTTCGAGTTAATATGGACCTATGAGGAACCTGAAACTAAATATGTGTATCACTATACCCTAAGATCCGGCAAAGGGAAGGTCTCCTCAAAAGAGCTGATCCAGATCGCCAAAACGATCATTCCAGGATCGAAAGGTTGAGCATCCCTGGCTCGTTGTCCTAAGTGTAAAAGGCTTATCCGCTTCGTCAAGATGAAGCGAGATAAGCCTTTTGTTCTAACTATATCTATCGAATGAAGGAGAACTCCACTTTAGATTATTGCGATTCTTCTTTTACCAGAAATATAGTATATCTACATAATTTTTCCCAAGAAAGGATGTCCAATGGGTTTGTTTGCATGTATTCTTGAATGACATTCTTTTTTAATTCCATACTAACTGGATGGTTATGTGAAAAATGATGTGAAAATGTGGGTCTCCCTCTCATTCTATCTCCCCTCTCTTAAAATTAAATCTGCAAGCGGACCGGGAGATTTTATAAAAAACGGAAGAGTGAGGAGGAAGTTAATTCACAGTGACTTCGCATATTTATAGATATTTATAATGAAAAAGCTGCTTTGAACTCAGGCCATCTGAATTCGAAGCAGCTTGTCTAGGTTTATTACTTCCCTTTCGTAACACCACCCAGATATTTTGCACCCATTCCTACCATGAGAATTTACACTTTCCTTACATCCGTACTATCTGCTTTTTTGTTCGTTGCTGCTGTACCTCATCCAAATACTGCGTGAATCTGGATTCTCCAGAGTAGCTTAGGAATAGCCATTCCAGCGCTCTAGTCATTCCAATGTAGAAGCGGGACACTTCCCGTTCATCCACTTCATCTGTTTTCCCCATCTTACGTGGCATCGTTTCAATAGCAATAATAAACACAGCTCTGAAATCCAGCCCCTTAGCGCTGTCGATGGTTAACATTTTAATGCTATCCTCTTCGCGATCAAAACTCTTCTTACTCTGTTCATCTCTGGTCACCCAATTATACGGAAGACTGTTATCGTTTAGAGCTTGCTCCATTTCACCAATAATGTTGATTCCTTGACGTTCCTGTACCCTATACAGGATTGCAATATCCTTCAGAGCAAACGATTTTTCTCGGCGCAGATAGTCAATCGACTTGGCTACGAACGCCATCTCCGCCTTCGTGCTTTGGCTTTGATAGATCAGAGGCTCTGGTCCTTTTCGTTTTGTGAACTGAGGCGGTATAATCTCGATTCCGTCTGCCGCAGTGCTAATGACTTTGTGCTGTAAATTGGAGTGTTCCTTGTAAAAATCCCATGCAAATTGAACGATCTGTGCCGTGTTCCTGTAATTGATTGTCAGAATTTTAGACCGGCCACGGAAGTCCAATCCCGTATCTTGAGCCAAACTGTTTTTTCGTTTAAAAATCGTTTGTGCCCGATCCTCCACAAGCAAGAGGGACTGCGTCTCTTCATTGAGACAGGCACTCACCAACTTCAACCAATCCGGTTCGAAATCCTGACCCTCGTCAATCAATATGGCATCATATTTTGGTAACTCTTGTATGCCCTTCTCTATCTTCTCCAGCAAGGCTGGCAACTTCATGTCCATAATCCGAAATTGCTTGCCGAGCCACGAATGGAACGTGCTCACCTGAATATTGGATCCAAGCGTAGAATCCCCATCATTATCTACAAAATCAAATAAATCCTCCGGCTCTTCCATCTTCTGCACAATGGCCTGTCTCAAGTATTGGGATAAGGTTGATCCATAACAAAGAACAAGAATATCCCAGTCTGGATTGGCCTTCGCCAGCATCCGCGCCCGACTGACAAGCACCAGCGTTTTACCACTCCCTGCAACGCCGCGGATTAAGCGGTGCTTATCTCCAACCTGCTTCGCCATCTTTTCCTGATGCAGATCCATCGTCTTGATATTGTGCAAGGATAACAGTAGCTGGTCCTGATGAGGCACGATTTCTTTGCGCTCCGCGCTAATCCGCACTTCGGGGAACAGATGGTAACGAATTGCTTGTATATCGTCATGGGTCAAGCTATATCGGTTCCGGGTAGGCACCGTAAACATATGCAGAAGCTTCTCAATCAGAATTTCTTCCGAGAAATCCTCATCCTCCGGATTGATCTCTTCTCTGGTCAGCACAAACACCGGATCAATAACACTGTATAAATCCATATGTAAAAATTCCTTTTGCTTCAACCGGGTGAAAACAACACCATACCCATAATTGAATTTTAAATATCCTGGGGTTCCCTCTTTAATCAGATTCTTATCCTTCTTCAATTGATCCGCTATGAGGAATGCGTAACCTCTTGCTTGCTTCAATGGACTCGGTTCAGTGATCGTCTCACCTGCAATGCTGTGTATAATCCATTCATCCCGATTCACCTGATGCAATGTTCCTTTGGTAAAATCCTTCACTTCAAGGACAAGCAAGCCCAGATCTGGCCCGATAATAACGAAATCCGGTCGCCTTCCGCGAATATCAGGTTCATAGTACACGATGTAGTCTTCAGGGAGATGTTTCTTTAAAGTCTCAAACAATAATCTTTCTCCTGCAGTCGCTTTCTTGGGAATAACCTCTGGTACTGTATTTGCCATGCTAATCGCTCCTAGTCAAATCTATAATTACTATAAGTATATTATTCAATATAAAACCACAATTTTCCACAATAATTTTTATATATGAATCTTTCCTCGAAACAGTATTCGTTGCAAACAAATCTATCGGGCGCTAAAGCAAAAAAGAGTGACTACGAAGTTCAGAATCACTCTTTTGTTAAAAATGGGAAACTAAACTCATTTCCAGTTTGTTATATACCAATAAGTACCAATTCCTAATTAAGGTTTGTAATTCTGTTGAGTATAGATGTGAATGAAATAAGGAAAGGTTGATTTTTATGAAAAAATTAATCACCAAGTTAACCTCTGTACTGGGTTACGGACTTTTAATTGCTCTTTTTATTTTTTTCTTGTAGCATTAATTGTTATTATAATTCTTGCTATCTATGAATTTAAAAACTAGATCGATAAGCTAATTAATCGTTATTGATCGATCAAAAACAGTTAAAGGTGCAACAAAGCAGAGTCTTACCAGCTTCGGTGCACCTTATATTTAAAATATATCCTATTCTTTATCGTAAGAGATTCCCTCGCTCAAAATGCGCATGCAGCCGATACAGACAGATCTCCTTCGTCCAACGATATAACACTGCCCGTTCCTCTGCATCTTGCACCTGTACATCGAGCGAGAACACGCCTTCCTCGAACCGCGTCATACTGCCCTTCGCGCCGCTCCACTTGGACATCGGCATATCCGCGATTAACTGTACAATCTGGCTTCTCGTCTTCTCATTCCATTCCCAGAGCGCAAGCTTGTCTTTGTCCGAAAAGTCCTTGCGCTTCCGGTACTCCTTCTCCGTCAGATACGTGTGGAAAAATTCTCCCATCTCGCCCGGCTTGATCGGCTCCATCCAATGTGCTTCGCCTCGCTCCAGCATGTACAGCAGCACGATCATTTTGTAGCTCTTGTTCATAAGCGTCTTCTCCACATCCCGCAGCCACGCCCCCTGCCGAATATAGATCTCTCCCTCAACCGGAGATAACATCTCCGCCCAATGGCGGAAACCCACATAGGAGCCAAATTCGCTCCGATACCCGATGCTTTTCGATTGACCCATCAGGTGCAATTCCAGATAAGTCGGAATACGTCCTAGTTCTCGTTTCACATCCAGAAAATCCTGATGCAGCTTCTCACGGCGCGGTAGCCGCTTACGGCTGAGCTCCTGAAGCAGATCCACTACGCGGGTTTCCAGATGAATGCCGCAGTTGTCCGGAACTTCCGGCACAGCTTTATCCCTTCCTTTTCCAGGTCCCTCCGGCTCCTCGCGCACCTCCAGCAGACTCAGCTTCACATCCGCATTCCGGTAATTTCCGATCAGGTCGATAATGACACAATGCGATTTGCCTTCCGCCAGCCGCAGACCGCGCCCCACCTGCTGGGTAAACACCGTAAGTGATTCAGTTGGGCGCACGAAGAGCAGCGTATCCACACTTGGAATATCCGTTCCTTCATTGAACAGATCCACCGTCAGCACAATCTCGAGTTCACCCGCATCAAGCTGCCGGATCGCTTCCTCACGGGACATCTCCGACGTGCGGGAATGTAGGCTGAGCACCTTCACCCCCTGACTGCGAAAATACGCTGCCAAATAGTCTGCCTGCCGGATCGACGAGCAAAAGCCAATCGTTCGTGTCTGTTTATGCCGCATCCAGGCTGAATAGATGTTCTCCACATGTTCCTCATGTAGCTGAGCCGCCATAAGCTGCTCTTCATCATACTTCGTTCCAATCCAGCGAATTTGCGAATAATCCGTGTCATCGAATACACCGTAATATTGGAATGGAGCAAGCCATCCTCGCCGGATCGCATCAATAAAATGTATCTGGTAGGCCACGTTCCCATCACAGAGCGCATATACGTCTTTGCCATCTAGCCGATCCGGAGTAGCCGTAATGCCCAGCAGAAATTCAGGTTGAAAATGCTCAATGACCGACATATACGTCTTCGCTGCCGCATGATGAAATTCATCTACCACGATCAGATCAAAAGCATCCGCCGCAAACCCATCCCGGTGCTTCTGCATACTCAGCGTAAAGATTGAAGCATACACACAATCCGCTGCTCCATCCTTATACTACCCGTTGTAGATACCGTGGCTGCGCTCTGGCATAATCCGCTGAAAAGACTTCTTCGCCTGAAACAAAATCTCTTCCCGGTGCGCTACAAACAGGACCCGCTCGAACCGCTGGGCGAAGAAGCCCGCCAGGTACGTTTTGCCCAGCCCTGTTGCCATGACGACCATTGCCTTGTCATACTCTTCCTCCATCGTTCCATGGAGTGCCTCAAGTGCATCAAGCTGCGCAAAGCGCGGTTGGATTGGTACAAGCGACGGCTCGGTAACTTCTTCCTCATTCTCCTCTTGCAGTCCTGTGTCCAATTCCGCTTCTTCCATCTCCATGATTCGCTGGATCATCTCCGGGTTCTTCTGGTGATACTTTCGGTACTCTTCTTCATACAGCGCAATTGAATCGGGGTTCACCGGCAATGTCGTCTCATGATAGAAGCTCTGCATGAACTTGTCCAAAGCCATCTGGAACGTATATGGTTCTGCCTCTGCATTCATTGCGAGATTCCATTCATAACCGGTCTTCAGCGCCGTAAATGAAAAGTTCGACGAACCAACAATCAGCAGTCCTTCCCCGTTGTCATGATCGAACAGATACGCTTTCGGGTGAAAAGAAGTCCCCATACTTCGCCATAGCCGCGCTTCAATTCGTGGATCAACAGCACACAGCGCCCGCAAAGCTTCTGGCTGGGTGATATACAAGTAGTCACCCGCAAGCATACGTACCTCGGCCCCGCGTTCTGCCGCCCGCTTCAAGTGCGGTGCCAGCAGCTTGACTCCAGATTGCATAATAAACGACGTCATAATATAAATCCCGGACGCATGCTGCATCCGGGTAATGAGTTCATCTGCCAGGTTATCTGTAATGAGTTTAACATTAAGCTTCGTCGACATCGACCAGATACACCCGCTCCTGGAATCCGCCACGCGCCTCAGCCTTGTCCGCCCGAAGCTTATCCAACTGAGCCGCATTCGCTCCATGCACCTCTGCCAGCGCCCGGATCACTTCAAGCATGTCAGCCAGTTCTTCCAAAGCTTCCTGATCGTTCGCTGCACTTATGTACTCATCCGACTCTTCTTGCAGCTTCGTTCTTAGTTCTTGCTTATACTCTTCCGGGTCCAGAATGCGTGTGCGGCATTCCTTACCGCTAGATGTGATGATATGCGGAATCTTGTCCCGCACCAATTTGTTGTATGTAGGCATATGGTATAACATCCTTTCTGCTGTGAGAGCCTTCGAGCCTCGCGCCAGAATCTCCCTTTTTGCCATTATACCATTTGCTATGGGGAGGGATGGGTTGATTTATAGTGGGTAAACATTAAATACACCCAAGGACAAAATATAGAAT